>NZ_BAAALT010000102.1:0-6990 GCF_039528515.1 Luedemannella flava | reverse complement strand
TGCCGACCTCGGCCGTCTCGTCCTCGCCGACCACGATCCCCAGCACCGTGCCCGCGACCGGGGACGGGATCTCCGTGTCGACCTTGTCGGTGGAGACCTCCAGCAGCGGCTCGTCGGCCTCGACGGTCTCGCCGACCTGCTTGAGCCAGCGGGTGATGGTGCCCTCGGTGACGCTCTCGCCGAGCGCGGGCAGGGTGACCGGGGTGGCGTCGCCGCCCGCCGCCGGGGCGGCGGCCTGCGGAGCCTCAGCCCTGGGCGGCTCAGCCTTGGGCGCCTCGGCGGCGGGAGCCTGCTGGGCGGGCGCCTCCTGGGCGGGGGCCTCCTCCTGCGCCGGGGCGGCGGGCTGGGCCGGGGCGGGGGCGGACGCGCCGGCGTCCTCGCCCTCGCCGGCGATGACGGCGAGCTCGCTGCCGACCTCGGCCGTCTCGTCCTCGCCGACCACGATCCGCGTCAGCACGCCGGCGGCCGGCGAGGGGATCTCGGTGTCGACCTTGTCGGTAGACACCTCAAGCAGGGGCTCGTCGACCTCGACGCGGTCGCCCTCCTGCTTGAGCCAGCGGGTAACGGTGCCCTCGGTGACGCTCTCGCCCAACCGGGGCATGGTGACCGATACCGGCATCTGAAGTTGCCTCCTTGGGTGCAAGGTCTATGTAACTCGCGGACCGTCGCGTAGATGGCCCGAACGCGTTCAGTGGACGTGCAGCGGCTTTCCGGCCAGGGCCAGGTGTGCTTCGCCCATGGCCTCGGTCTGCGTGGGGTGGGCGTGGATCAACTGCGCGACCTCCGCCGGGAAGGCTTCCCAGTTGTAGATCAACTGAGCCTCGCCGACCAGCTCGCTGACCCGGGCGCCGAGGATATGGACGCCGACGACCGGGCCGTCGGCGGCGCGGACGAGCTTGACGAAGCCCGTCGTCCTCAGGATCGCGCTCTTGCCGTTGCCGGTCAGGTCGTACGTGACAGTCTCGATCTTGTCACCGTACTTCTCCCGGGCCTTGGCCTCCGTGAGACCCACCGAGGCGATCTCGGGTTCGCAGTACGTCACGCGGGGGATGCCCAGCTCGTCGATGACCGGCGGGTTGAGCCCGGCGATCTCCTCGGCGACGAAGATGCCCTGCTGGAAGCCGCGGTGGGCCAACTGCAGGCCGGGCACGATGTCGCCGACGGCGTAGACGTGGGGCACGTTCGTGCGCAGGCGCTCGTCGGTGAGCACGAAGCCGCGCTCCATGGCGATGCCCTGCTCCTCGTAGCCCAGGCCGGCGGTGGTCGGGCCGCGCCCGACGGCCACGAGCAGCAGCTCGGCCTCGATCGTCTCGCCACCCGCGATGACGACGCGGACGCCGCCCTCGGTGCGCTCGACCTTCTCGAAGGGCTTGCCCACCTTGAAGCCGATGCCGCGCTTGCGGAACTGCCGTTCCAGGCCCTTGGAGACCGCCTCGTCCTCGGCGGCGACGAGGCGGGGCAGCGCCTCGACGATGGTCACATCCGCGCCGAACGAGCGCCACACGGAGGCGAACTCCACGCCGATGACGCCGCCACCCAGCACGACGGCGGAGGTCGGCACGCGGTCGAGGAAGAGCGCCTGGTCGGAGGTGATCACCCGCTCGCCGTCGACGTCGAGGCCGGGCAGGCTGCGCGCGTACGACCCGGTGGCGAGGATGAGGTCGCGGCCGGTGTAGCGGGCGCCCTCCACCTCGACGGTCGTGGGGCCGACCAGGCGGCCGGCGCCGTTCACCACGGTGATCCTGCGGCTCTTGATGAGGCCCTGCAGGCCCTTGAACATCTTCGAGATCACGCCGTCCTTGTAGGCGTTGACCCCGGCCATGTCGATGCCGACGAAGTCGGCCTTCACCCCGAACTGCGCGGCCTCCCGCGCGGAGTCCGCGACCTCGGCGGCGTGCAGCAGCGCCTTGGTGGGGATGCAGCCGCGGTGCAGGCAGGTGCCGCCCAGCTTGTCCTTCTCGATGAGTGCCACGGACCGGCCCAGCAGCGCGGCGCGCAGCGCGGCCGCGTAGCCGCCGCTGCCACCGCCCAGCACCACAACGTCGAACTCGGCGTTCGGCTCGCTCACGTCATCTCCAGTTGGGGCGTCGATAGGCGCATACCTTGGGTCATCTTGTCACTTGTGGATCCGGTGGGCGACGCGAGGTGCCGAAAGACACGTTCCGGCCGTCATGGCAGCTCAACCGACCGGAAACGGTGGGTCCACACGGCGGGCGGCGGTTGAGTACCCTTGGGCCCAGCCCCGACCCGCCACGCGGGGCGCACGACCCCGGATGGTCACTCCCAGGAGGTTCCCAGGTGGCCTGGTTCCGACGCCGACCGGCGCCCGGGTTGCGCCACGATCGCGAGGCCGAAAAGGCCGATTTCGCCCACCTTGAGCATTTTGTCCAAACCAGGCGCGGGGTGGAGGCCTTCCTGGAACCCCGCACCACGGTGACGGAGACCACCGTCATCCTGATCGCCCACGACGGGGAGTGGACTCGACGGCGCGTGCCCGACCACAACGCCGCCCGGGTCTTCGGCAACCGCCTGGGCATCCCGGTCTACGACATCGCGCTGGTCGGCTACCCCCAACGCATGCGCGACTTCAACGAACGCCGCAAGCGGGCGGCCGGCAACTGACGAGGTCGCGGCGGGAAGCCGGTGACTTCCCGCCGCGGTCACGCTCAGCCGTTGGCGGCGATGTCGTCCAGCAGCGCCAGCAGCAGTCGGACGGGCACGGCCGTGCCGCCCTTGGTCCAGTACCCCGTGGCCTCGCCGCTGTGGTACGACGGGCCGGCGATGTCGATATGCGCCCACGGCAGGCCGTCGGCGACGAACTCGCGCAGGAACACCCCGCCCTGCAGCATGTGGCCGGCCCGGTCCATGCCGGCGTTGATCTGGGAGATGTCGGCGACGTCGGAGTCCATGCCCTTGCGCACGTCGTCCGGCAGCGGCATGGGCCACGCCGGCTCGCCGACCCGGTCGCCGGCCGCGGCCACCCGCGCGATGAACGTCTCGTCGCCCATCACGCCGGAGATCTTCTTGCCCAGCGAGATGACCTGGCCGCCGGTCAGGGTCGACGTCTCCACCAGGTAGTCCGGGTCGTCCTCGGCGGCGCGCACGATCGCGTCGGCGAGGATCATCCGGCCCTCGGCGTCGGGGTTGAGCACCTCGACCCGCTTGCCGCCGTACATGGTGACGACGTCGCCGGGCCGGTAGGCCGTACCGGAGATCATGTTTTCCGCCATGGGCAGGTACGCCGTTACGGCGATCTTCGGCTTGAGCGCGGCGATCGCGATCATCGTGGACGCCACGGCGGCGGCGCCGGCCATGTCGGACTTCATCTCCCACATGCCCTGCGCCGGCTTGATCGCGTAGCCGCCGGTGTCGAAGGTGATGCCCTTGCCGACGAGCGCGACGTGCGTTGTGGCGCCCTTGGGGGCGTAGCGCAGGATCACCATGCGCGGCGGGGCGGCCGAGCCCATGCCCACGGCGAGCACGCCGCCGAAGCCGCCCTTCTTCAGCGCCTTCTCGTCGAGCACCTCGACCTCGAGGCCGGCCGTGGTCGCGGCGGCCGACACGGCGGCGGCGAAGTCCGGCGGACGCAGCTCGTTGGGGGCCGTGTTGACCCAGTCGCGGGTGCGCGCCACCGCGGCCGTCACCACGGTGGCCCGCTTGATCTCGGCCTTGGCGTGCTTGTCCCCGGCGTCCGGCACGAGCAGCGCGACCGACTTCACCGGGTCGCGGCGGCTCGACTGCGGCTTGGTCTTGTAGCCCACGAACCGGTAGCCACCGAGCAGGGCGCCCTCCGCGACCGCCCGCAGGGTGAGGTCGTCGCCGTCGGCGCCGTCCGGGACCGGCAGCGCCAGGGCCACCTTGGCGTTGCCGGACAGGGAGCGCACGGCGGTGGCCACCGCGCGGCGCAGCGTCTCGGCCGGCACGCCCGACTCGTCCGGGACCGGCCCGAGACCCACGGCCGCGATGACCGGGGAGCTGATCGTGCCGAGCGTCGCGAGCTTGGTGACCTCCCCGGCACCGCCGGACGCGCCGAGCAGCGCCAGCGTGGCGGCGAGCTTGCCGTCGAACGCCGCGGCCACGCTCTCCGCCCCGGGGGCGAGCAGCGGGCCGGACAGGTCGCCGTCCCCGGACGCGCTGTGCAGGCCGACGACGATCGCGTCGACGGCCAGCTCGGCCGGGTCGGTGTCGACCAGGCTGAGAGTGGTGGTCAGGGACGGAAGGCTGGTAGCGGCCACGTCGCGGCTCCGGACTGGTACGTGTGGGCGGGGCGGACGCACCAGATGCTAGCCGCACCCGTGACCCGGGGTGATTCCCCCGGCGAAACTGCCGGCGTCGGCCTCGCGTTGTAGGTTGCGAGCATGAGCGAGCGCAGCGAGCGAATCATCAGCTCAGTTGACACATGCCGGCACCGGGGCGCAGCGGCGGCGACGGCATGAGTGAGGAACTGCGTAGGTCGCCCCTGCATGAGCGGCATGTCGCCCTGGGTGCGAAGTTTGCCGCCTTCGGCGGCTGGGAGATGCCCCTGGAGTACGCGGGCGGCGGTGTCCTGCGCGAACACGCCGCCGTGCGGGAGGGCGTCGGCGTGTTCGACGTGTCACACCTCGGCAAGGCCCGCGTGAGCGGCCCGGGCGCGGCCGACTTCGTCAACGCCTGCCTCACCAACGACCTGGGCCGCATCGCCCCCGGCCAGGCGCAGTACACGCTGTGCTGCGCCGCCGACGGCGGCGTGGTGGACGACCTGATCGCCTACCTGCACGCCGACGACCACGTCCTGCTGGTCCCGAACGCGGCGAACACCGCCGAGGTCGTGCGCCGGCTCGCGGCGGCGGCCCCGCCCGGTGTCACCGTGACCGACGAGCACGAGGCCCACGCCGTGCTGGCGGTGCAGGGCCCGCGCTCGGCGGAGGTGCTCGCCGGCCTCGGCCTGCCCACGGGGCACGACTACATGAGCTTCGCCGTCGCCCCGCTCGACGGCGCGGGCGCGTCCGGCGCCACCGGCGTGGTCTGCCGTACGGGGTACACCGGCGAGCACGGCTACGAGCTGGTGGTGCGTGCCGGGGACGCCCCGGCGGTCTGGGACGCGCTGCTCAAGGCCGGCGGGGCGGCCGACGCGCGGCCGTGCGGGCTCGCGGCCCGCGACACGCTGCGCACCGAGATGGGCTACCCGCTGCACGGCCAGGACCTGTCGGCGGAGATCACGCCCGTGCAGGCCCGCTGCGGCTGGGCCGTCGGCTGGTCAAAGCCGGCGTTCTGGGGCCGGGAGGCGTTGGCCGCGGAGAAGGCGGCCGGCCCGCGCCGCCAGCTGTGGGGCCTGCGCTCCACCGACCGGGGCATCCCGCGCCCGCACATGGCCGTGCACCTGCCCGGTGGGGCCCGGGCGGGCGAGGTGACCAGCGGGACGTTCTCGCCCACGCTGCGGGTGGGCATCGGGCTGGCCCTGCTCGACACGGCCGCCGGCCTGGCCGAGGGCGACCCGGTCGAGGTCGACGTGCGCGGCCGGCGCTCCACCATGACGGTGGTGAAGCCGCCGTTCGTCACCCCGTCGGTGCGGTGAGGCGGTCATGGCCGTCACGCTGGCGAAGGTGCGCGCGATGTGCCTCGCCCTGCCCGAGGTCACCGAGGAGCTGACCTGGGGGACCGACGCGACCTGGCGGGTCCGCGGCAAGATCTTCGTGGTGGGCGGTGACGGGTCGCCGGCCGTCTCGGTCAAGACCTCCCGCGAGGAGCAGGAGGAGCTGCTCGCCACGGACCCGGAGACGTTCACCTCCGCCCCGTACGTGGGGCGGTTCGGCTGGACGAGCGTGAAGCTCGCCGGCGTCGACGCGAACGACCTGCGTGAGCTGATCATCGAGGCGTGGCGGCGCACCGCACCGAAGAAGCTCGTGCAGGCCTACGACGCCGGCGTCTGACCGGCGCCGAGCTCCGGCGCCAGGAACAGGCGGCTGACCAGGCGCTCGGCGGCCCGGCCGTCCTCGTTCGGGCAGCACCAGCGGCGCAGCCTCGCCCGCGCCGCGGCCGCCTCCGGGCCGTCCAGCAGCCCGCCCCGCCAGACGGCGAGCAGCTCGGCCGCGTCGCGCACGACCACCCCGGGCGGGTCGGCGAGCAGGTCGACCGCGACGCCGGTGGTGCGCCGGAAGCTCTCCCAGTCGGGGGCGTGCAGCACGATCGGCCGGTCCAGCAGCACGTAGTCGCAGACCACCGCCGAGTAGTCGGTGATGAGCAGGTCGGCGGCGAGCAGCAGCGGCTCCAGCACGAGGTGGCGGCTCACGTCGCGCACCCGGGGGTGGCGGGCGGTGCTGCCGGGGGCGTACGTGTCGCCGTGCCGCTGCAGCACGACGACGTGCGGGCCCAGCTCGTCGGCCAGCCATTCGGCGTCGAGCAGGAGCCCGCGCCGCCCCTGCGGGGGGTACTCCCGGCCGGTCGGGGAGTAGAGGACGGTCACCTGTCCCGGCTCGACGCCGTAGAGCCGCCGCGCCCTGACGACCGCGTCCGGGCCGGCGCGGACCAGCCCGTCCAGGCGCGGTTGGCCGATCTCCCAGATGTCGTGCCGTCCCGGGTACGCCCGCCGCCACACCTCCGTCGCGTGGGGGGAGGCGCTCAGGGCNGGGCGCCCGCCGCGGCGACGCCCGCCGCCTCGGCGGCGTTGGTGGCCCGGTCGAGCCCGGCGCCGTGCAGCGGCACCCCGTGGTGCAACTGGACCCGCACCGTCCCCGTCCGGCGGCCGGTCACCCGGGCCGGGACGCCCAGCGGGGTATCGCTGAGCAGCCAGCGCGCCCGGGCCATCGCCCGGTGCCAGGCGAACCCGCCGATGACGACGGTCGGCACGCCGTGCGGCACGGCCGCCCGGGCGTCGCGGCGTACCGCCACGACGCCGCGTACGTGCGGCGCGAGCCGGGTCGCCGCCCGGTGCACGGCCGCGGGGTGGGACAGGTAGCCCCGGCCGCCGAGCGCGGTGAACACGGCGAGCCGGCGGTCCTGCGGCAGCCGCAG
>NZ_BAAALT010000101.1:0-58042 GCF_039528515.1 Luedemannella flava | reverse complement strand
GCCAGCGCGGCCAGCGGCGCCGACGTCGCGACCACCCCGACCCGCGGCCCGGCCGGCAGCGGCTGGGCGGCGAGCAGGGCGCCGACGTCGAACAGCTCGCCGACCGTGTCGACCCGGATGATGCCCGCCCGCGCCACGAGCGCCGCGACCGTGCCGGAGTCGGCGCCCGGATCGGTCGGGCCGGCGGCGACCGCGACGATCGGCTTCTCCCGCCCCAGCACCCGGGCCACCCGGGAGAACTTGCGCGGGTTGCCCAGCGTCTCCAGGTAGAGCAGGACGACGTCGGTGGCCGGGTCGTCCGTCCAGTACTGCAGCAGGTCGTTGCCGGACACGTCGGCCCGGTTGCCGGCCGACACGAACGTCGAGGAGCCGAGTCCGCGCCGGCGCGCCTCGGCGAGCAGCACCGCGCCGATGGCCGCCGAGTGGCAGAACATGCCGACGCGGCCCGGCGGCAACGGCGGCGCGAGGCTCGCGTTGAGCGCCCCGGCGCGTTGCACGCCCAGGCTGTTCGGCCCGATGAGGCGCAGCCCGGCCCGGCGGACGGCGGCGACCAGGTCGCGCTGCGCGTCCGACCCGGTCGGGTCGCCCAGCCCGGACAGCGCCGCGTCGCCGAACCCGGCGGAGACGACGATCAGCCCGTGCCCGCCGGCGGCCGCCAGGTCCGCCACCACACCGGCGACCTCGGACGCCGGGGTCGCGACCACGGCCACGTCCACCGGTCCGGGTGCCGCCGCGGCCGACGCGACGGCCGGAACGCCCGCGACCGGGGCGTCCCCGACCACGCACAGCGAGCCGTCGAACCCCGAGTCCACCAGGTGCCGCAGCACCGTCGCGGCGCGGCCGGCCCCGTCGGGACGTACTCCGTAGAAGGCGAAACCACGGGGGGCCAGCAGGCGCGCGATCGAGGCCGCCTCGGTGCGCTGCTCGCGCCGCCACTGCACGGCGACCGACCGGTCCGTCGGCGCGACGGGGAACGTCAGGTGCACCACCCCGTCCGCGTAGGCGCGGGTCACCTCGAAACCGGCGTCGGAGAAGACGCGGACCATGGCGCCGTTCGAGGGCAGCACCTCGGCCACGAACCGGGTGATGCCGGCCTCGGGCGCGGCGGCCGCGAGGTGCTCCAGCAGCACCGAGCCGATGCCGCGCCCCTGGTGGGCGTCCTCCACCACGAACGCCACCTCGGCGTCGGGCGAACCCTTCCCGAGCCGCTCGTAGCGGCCGATCGCGATGAGCTGCCCGCCCGAGGCGACCACCAGGGCCTCGCGGTCGCGGTGGTCGACGTTGACGAACCGCCTCAGGTCCGCGGCGGGAATGCGGGGGTACGGGGAGAAGTAGCGCAGGTAGCGGGTGCGCTCGGAGAAGCGTGAGTGCAGCGCCACGACCGCGTCCGCGTCGTCCGCCCGGATCGGTCGGATGTGGACGGTCGCGCCGTCGGCCAGCAGCACATCCGCCTCGCGCGCCGGCACGGTCAGTCCCGCGGGTCGTACGGGTCGAGGCCGTGCAGCGGGAACACCGCCCGGCGGGTGGCGCGGACGGCCCGGTCGACCGGATGGTCGGAGTCCGGATCCCAGGCGGTCACGGTCGTGTCGCCGAAGTCGGTCATGCTCGGCGGCACGTCGCCGGCCACGCGGCGCGCCCCCGGGGACAACTCCGTCAGCCGTTGCGCGGCCAGCGCCCGCCACTGCGGCGGGGTCGGCCGGCCCGGCTCCAGCGGCTCGCCGGTGACCGTCGCGAGCAGGTGCGCCCAGGCCCGCGGCAGGGCCACCACCAGGGCGTACCCGCCGCCGCCGGTGGCCACCCAGCGGCCGTCGCACAGTTCGACCGCGAGGTCGCGGACCGCCAGTTGGGCGGCGCGCTGGCCGTCCACGGTCAGCCGCAGGTCGGCGAGCGGGTCGAGCCGGTGGGTGTCCGCGCCGCACTGGGCGACGATCAGCTCCGGCCGGAACGCCCGCAGCAGCGCCGGCACGACCGCGTGGAACGCGCGCAGCCACCCCTGGTCGCCGGTGCCGGCGGGCAGCGCCACGTTCACCGCGCTGCCCGGCGCGTCCGGGCCGCCGGTCTCGTCGGCGAAGCCGGTGCCCGGGAAGAGGCTCAGCGGCGACTCGTGCAGGCTGATCGTGAGCACGCGCGGGTCGTCGTAGAAGATCGCCTCGACGCCGTCGCCGTGGTGCACGTCGATGTCGACGTACGCGATCCGTTGCGCGCCCAGGTCGAGCAGGCGCGCGATGGCCACGGCCGGGTCGTTGTAGACGCAGAACCCGGCGGCCTTCGCCGGCATGGCGTGGTGCAGCCCGCCGGCGATACTGGCGGCCGCGGTCGCCTCGCCCCGCCAGACCGCCTCGGCGGCGGCGAGCGTGGCGCCGGCGACCAGCGCGCTCGCCTCGTGCATGCGCTCGAACACGGGGTTGTCGCTGGTCCCCAGGCCCCAGCGGCCGTAGGCCAGCGCCGACCGGGCGTCGCGGGCGGCGGCGCGCACGGCGTCGAGGTACTTCGCGTCGTGCACCCGGGTCAGCGCCGCGTCGTCGGCCGGCTCGGGCGCGACCACGCGCACCCCGGGCCGGTCCAGGACGCCGAACTCGCGCGCGAGCGCCATGGCCAGCTCGACGCGCACGGGGTTGAGGGGATGCTCGCCGAGGTCGTACCCCAGCAGCTCCTCCCCCCACACGACCAGCGTTGTCACGTGTTCTCGCCCGTCGCCACCGGACGGTCGGGGTCGGCGACCCAGTTGCTCCACGAGCCGACGTAGAGGGCGGCGTCGGTGCGGCCGGCCGCGTGCAGCGCGAGGACGGTGCGGGCCGCGGTGACGCCCGATCCGCAGTAGGCACCTACGGGGCGGTCACTGTCCACTCCGGCGGCGGAGAACGCGGCGGCCAGGTCGGCGACCGGCTTCAGCCGGCCGTCGGGACCCGACAGCTCGCCGACCGGGAGGTTCACCGCGCCCGGCACGTGACCCGCGACCGGGTCGACCGGCTCGGTCTCACCCCGGTAGCGCGGCGCGACCCGCGCGTCCAGCAGCACCCCGGCGTCCGCGAGCGCCACGGCGCCCGCCGCGTCGACGACGGGCAGGCCGCCGGGGCGGACCTCGATGTCGCCGGCCGGCGGGGTGACCTCCTCGTCGGTTACGGGCCGGTCCTGCGCGGTCCACGCGGCGAAGCCGCCGTCGAGGACGCGTACGTCGTCGTGGCCGGCCCAGCGCAGGGTCCACCAGAGGCGGGACGCGGCCTGGCCGTCGCCGTCGTCGTACGCGACGACCGGATGCCCGGCGCGCACCCCGGCGGCGCGCAGGACCCGCTGCAGCGCGTCGGGGTCGGGCAGCGGGTGGCGCCCGCCGGCACCCGGCGGGCCGCACAGCTCGGCGTCGAGGTCGACGAAGACGGCGCCGGGCACGTGACCGGCCCGGTACGCGTCGCGCCCGGGCGGGCCACCGAGCCGCCAGCGCACATCGAGGACCGTCGGCGGGTGGGGCTCGGCAAGCTGGGCGGCGAGCGTGGCCGCGTCGATAAGCGTCACCCGGCCAGTCTTCCACCTGCCGGCGGGCGTCTCGCCGCGTAGGTGTTGTCAGTACGGCCAGGTAGCATTCAGGTCGGGAGGGCACCCACTGTGAATGATCTTGTTGACACTACCGAGATGTACCTCAGGACCATCCTCGAACTCGAAGAGGAGCAGGTCCCACCCTTGCGCGCGCGCATCGCCGAGCGGCTGCACCAGTCGGGCCCGACCGTGAGCCAGACCGTCGCCCGCATGGAGCGCGACGGGCTGCTCAACGTCGAGGGTGACCGGCATCTCGCGCTCACCGACCTCGGCCGCGCCAAGGCCGTGGCCGTGATGCGCAAGCACCGCCTCGCCGAGCTGCTCCTGGTCAACGTCATCGGCATGCCCTACGAGGAGGCCCACGAGGAGGCCTGCCGCTGGGAGCACGTGATGAGCGAGGCCGTCGAGCAGAAGGTCTACGAACTGCTCGGCCGGCCCACCCGTTCCCCCTACGGCAACCCGATCCCGGGTCTGGACGAGTTCGGTCCGCTGGCCGCCGAGACGGCTGCCGGCGACACGGAACGCAACCTCGGCTTCCCCGGCCTGACCGGCACCGTCGTGGTGACCCGCATCTGCGAGAGCGTGCAGACCGACGCCGACGTGCTGCGCCAGCTGCACGCGGCCGGCATCGACCCGGGCGCGAAGGTCGGCGTGGCCCACGAACGCGACTCCGTCATCGTCGAGCGCGACGGCGACGAGGTCCGTCTCCCCCGCGAGATCGCCTCCCGCTAGTCCCCCGCACCGCCTGCCGACCCGCCGCTACGCGGCGGGTCGCTCCGCATCCAGGCCCGCCTGCGGCTGCCTTTCCACGGTTTGTGGCCATAGGTGGTGCGTTATGGCGGCGCGGACAACACACCTATGGCCAATAACCTGCGGTCAGAGGTTGGCGAAGGCGATCTTTTTCGCCAGGGTGACGATCTTCGGGGTCATCGACGTCACGTCCTCGGGGGTCGCGGACGCCGGGAACGTGAAGCGGAGGACCATCGCCTTGGTCGCCGTGAGCCAGCCGACCTCGATGCGCGGGCCGTGGTCGCCGCTCGCGGCCGACGTGGTCTGGTAGGCGACCTTGCCCAGCTCGGTGACGGTCTTGGCGCCCTTCGGCACGAGGGCGGACTTGTAGATCGCCGTGTCCGAGCCGATCGCCGCGACCGAGAAGGTCAGGTCCGGGTACGTCTCGCCGGACCTCGTCACCGCGCACGTGAACGTGTGGTCCTTCTGACCCGACCCGGCGATGTCGAACGTCAGCCCGGTCGCCTCCGCGATCACCGCGAAGTCGAGCAGCTGGCACGCTCCCCCGGCGGCGGGCGCCGCGTACGGGCGCGGCGGCGGCTCGGTCGGCGCGGCCGCCGCGCCCTTGTCGCACCCCGCGCCAAGGGCCGCCAACAGCACGACGACGCCGAGCCCGAGGACCCGTCGTCCACCGTCGCGCATGTGCAGTCCCCTCCCAGGAGCCGTCCGATCGCCACAACCTACGCCCGACCGTGCGGTCGGCGCATCCGCCGTGCCCTACTCGTCGAACTGCGCCACGATATGCCGGGCGATCTCCAGCGAGCTGGTCGCCGCGGGCGACGGGGCGTTGAGCACGTGGACCTGTCCGGGCGCCCGTTCGATGAGGAAGTCGTCGACGAGCGCGCCGTCGGCGCGGATGGCCTGGGCCCGCACGCCCGCGCCCGACGGCACGATGTCGGCGGTCGTGAGCTCGGGGACGAGCCGGGCGAGGCTCGCGGCGAACCGCGTGCGGGACAACGACCGGCGCACCTCGGTGAGCCCGTACGCCCAGTGCCGGCGGGCGAGCCGCCACAGCCCGGGCCAGGCGACCTCGTCGACGACGTCGCGGGGCCTGATCCGGCTCCAGCCGTAGCCCTCGCGGGCGAGCGCGAGCACCGCGTTGGGGCCGGCGTGCACGCTCCCGTCGACCATCCGCGTGAGGTGCACGCCGAGGAACGGGAACTGCGGGTCGGGCACCGGGTAGATGAGGCCGTTGACGAGGTCGCGCCGGTCCTCGCGCAGCTCGAAGTACTCCCCACGGAACGGGATGATCCTGGCATCCGGCGACAACCCGGCGAGCCGGGCGATCCGGTCGGAGTGCAGGCCGGCGCAGTTGACCAGGCGGTCGGCGACGACGTCGCCGGACGTCGTCTGCACGACGGTGGTCGCGCCGTCGCGGCGCAGCCCGGTGACCCGCACCCCGAGGCGCACCTCGCCGCCGACCTTCACCACGAGGTCGGCGAGCACGCGGCACACCTCGGCGTAGTCGACGATCCCGGTGGACGCCACGTGCAGCGCCTCGACGGCCGCGACGTGCGGCTCGTACTCGCGGGCCCGGTCGCCGTCGAGCAGCGTCACCGGCAGCCCGTTGGCCAGCGACCGCTCGTGCAGCGCGCGCAACCGGGGCAGTTCGGCGGAGTCGGTGGCGACGATGAGTTTGCCGGTGACCCGCGCGGCGATGCCGTGCTCGGCGCAGAACTCCAGCATGGACGCCTGCCCGGAACGGCACATCGTGGCCTTGAGGCTGCCCGGTCTGTAGTAGACACCGGCGTGGATGACGCCCGAGTTGTGCCCGGTCTGGTGGGCCGCGACGCGCGGCTCCTTCTCCAGGACGGTCACGGTCGCGTCGGGGTAGTCGAGGGTGATCCGGTGCGCGGTGGCCAACCCGACGATGCCGCCACCGATCACCACATACCGCGCCATCGGACCGCCTCCCGCCTGGCCCGGCGCCGCCGACCGGGCTGACGTGAGCCTAGGTCCGCCATCCCGGCGCCGGCGACCGGGGTACGGCCGCCGGCACCACCCGTCACACCGTGGCGGCGACCGCCCGGGGCAGCCCCACTCTGGCCGAGAACGCGGCGGCGAGCAGGCAGAGCACCCCGGCGCCCGCCCACGCGAGCGCGTAGTCACCGCGCACATCGCGCAACACCCCCGCGGCGGACGCGGCGACGGCCGCGCCGATCTGGTGCGAGGCGAACACCCAGCCGAACACGATGGGCCCGGCCTCGCCGAAGTGTGCCCGGCACAGGGCGATGGTCGGTGGCACGGTCGCGATCCAGTCCAGCCCGTAGAACACGATGAAGCCGACCATGCCGAGGTGCACGGCGTCGCCGAGCACCGCGGGCAGGAACAGCAGCGACACCCCGCGCAGCGTGTAGTAGACGACGAGCAGCACGCGCGGGTCGAACCGGTCGGTGAGCCAGCCCGACAGGACCGTGCCGACGATGTCGAAGACGCCGACGAGCGCGAGCAGCCCGGCGGCGGTCGTCTCCGCCATGCCGTGGTCGTGCGCGGCCGGGATGAGGTGTGTGCCGATCAGCCCGTTGGTGCTGGCGCCGCAGATCGCGAACCCGGCCGCGAGGAACCAGAACGCCGGCGTCCGCGACGCGCGCCCCAGCTCCCGCAGCGCCCGGGCGGCCACCCCGCCCGCCGCCGGCGTCGGCGGCGCGATGACCGTGTCGTCGGTCGCCCCGTAGGGCCGCAGCCCCACGTCGGACGGCCGGTCGCGCAGCAGCAGGAGCACGAGCGGCACGACCGCCAGCGCCGCGACGGTCACCGTGAGTGCCGCGCTGCGCCACCCGCGCTCCCCCGCCAGATTCGCGAGTACGGGCAGGAAGATGAGCTGCCCGGTGGCCCCCGCCGCGGTGAGTACGCCGGTGACGAGCCCGCGCCGGGCGACGAACCAGTTCCCGGTCACCATGGCCACGAAGGTCAGCGCCATGGACCCCGTGCCGAGGCCGACGAGCACGCCCCAGCAGAGCACGAGCTGCCAGGACTGGGTCATGAACACGGTCAGCCCGCTGCCGGCGGCCACGAGCAGCAGCGCGAACGTCACCACGCGCCGGATGCCGAAGCGCAGCATGAGCGCCGCCGCGAACGGCGCGGTGAGGCCGAACAGGACGAGGTTGACGCTGACGGCCGCCGAGATGGTGCCGCGCGACCAGCCGAACTCGTCCTGCAACGGCGCGATGAGCACGCCGGGCGTGGCCCGGAAGCCGGCCGCGCCGATGGTCGCCACGAACGCGACCGCCGCCACCCACCAGGCCCGGTGCACCCGGCGGCGGGCCGGGACCGGCGTTGTCACTGTGCTCTCTGTTATCACCACGGACCAATGATCACCGGATCCGTACCGACGGACGAGTGGCCGGAGAGCCACTATGTGAAAGAATCGGGCCATGCCCTTCCCCACCGACGGCCGCCACAAGGTGGCGGTGCTCGTCCTCGACGGCGTCGTCCCCCTCGACCTCGGCATCCCCGCGCAGGTCTTCAACACGGCCCGCGACGACGCGGGCCGGCGCCACTACGCCGTGCGCACCTGCACCCCCGACGGCGGCCCCGTGTGGTGCACCGGGGGCTTCAAGGTCCTGCCCGACGACGGGCCGGAGATCCTCGCCGAGGCCGACACGGTGATCATCCCGGGCATCAGCACCGACCACGCGGCCCTGTTCGTCGACGGCGACCTCACCGCGGTCGAGCGGGCGGCGCTCGCCGTCGCGGTCCGCGCGCCCCGGCTCATGTCCATCTGCACCGCCGCGTTCGCGCTCGCCGAGATGGGCGTGCTCGACGGCCGCCCGGCCACGACCCACTGGTTCTACGTGGACCGGTTCCGGCGGCGCTTCCCGCGCGTACTCCTGGATCCTGATGTGTTGTTCGTCGACGACGGGGACGTGTTGACCTCGGCCGGGGTCGCGGCCGGCCTCGACCTGTGCCTGCACGTCGTGCGGCGCGACCACGGCTCCGAGGTGGCCAACCGGGCCGCGCGCCGCTGCGTGGTGCAGCCCTGGCGCGACGGCGGGCAGTCGCAGTTCATCGAGCGGCCGGTGCCCGCCGCGAACGGCAGCGCCACGGCCGCGGCGCGCGAGTGGGCCCGCCACCGGCTGCACGAGCCGATCGACCTGGACGCCATGGCGCGCGCCGCGCGGATGAGCGTGCGGACGTTCACCCGCCGGTTCCGCGAGGAGACCGGGCTGAGCCCCAACCAGTGGCTGCTCGCCGAGCGCGTGGAGCACGCCCGGCTGCTGCTGGAGACCACCGATCTCGGGGTCGACACGGTGGCCCGGCGGGCGGGCTTCGGCACGGCCGTGTCGCTGCGCGCCCACCTGCACCGCACGGTCGGGGTGTCCCCCGCGACCTACCGCCGCACGTTCCGCGCGGGCGCCGTCACGGCGTGACGCCCCGCTACGGGGTCCAGGCGCCGTCCGGCGGGGCGAGCAGTTCGGTCATCGCGGCGGCGAAGTCGTCGAACGTCTTCAGGTCCGCGACCCGGTCCCGGTAGCGGCGGAACGCGTCCGAGTAGTGGTCGGCCAGGGTGGCCACCGCGGCGAGCGGCTCGGGTGACCGGACGCTGAGGAAGCTCATCCCGCCCGCCTCGATGTCCCGCACGATCGAGAGGTCGACCACGAGGTCGCCCGGATGCAGCAGCTCCGCCAGGCAGGGGCGCATCACGCCGGCCAGGGCCGTCTGAAGCCGCTGCGGGTCGGCGACACCGAACAGGGTCACCTCGGAGCTGAGGTCGAAGCTCACCGCCACGTCCAGGGCCGTGAGCTGCCGGAACTCCGTCAGCGCGAACAGGCCGGCGAAGTCGGCGTGCTCGCGCTCCCACGGGTCGGGCGGCGGTTGCAGGCGCACGCACGACCGGGCGGGCACGAAACCGATGTCCGCGTCCGCCCAGGTGTCCCGCTCGGCGTCGACCTTGTACTCCCACAGGACCAGCGGGACCGCCGCGCGGTCCACGCCGAGCAGCAGGGCCGCCTTCTCGCGGTAGTAGCTCGGCGTGGCCCGGCGCTGCCGGCCCTCGGTGAGCGCCCAGGCCAGCGCCCGCCACACCGCCAGGGCCTCGCCGCCCACGTTGTTGACGCCGAACCGGAAGAACGGGCTCAGCTCGGGGTCGGTCGGATAGTCCTGTTCCCACAGGCCCGGCCACGCCGGCGACGGCACGTCGGCGCCGCTGACCGCGGCGACGTAGGTGTGCAGCCCGTCGCGGTGCTCGTGGTCCAGCCGCAGGAACGGCTCGGGGTCCGGCATCAGCCCAGCATGCCAGCGTCGCTGTTACGCCGGGGTGACGACCAGGTCGGCGGCCTGTCGCAGGCGAGCCTTCTCGTGCAGGTCGAGGTGGAGGACCCGCTCGCCGGGGGCCCCGTCCGGCCGGGCCGGCAGGGCGTGCAGCCGGGTGTGCAGGTCGGCGAGCATCCGCACGCCGGCGCCCGGGTCGATCCCCCCGGACACCAGCGCGCTGAGCATGGTGACCCCGTCGAGCCGCTCCATGACGAGCTCCGGCCCGTCGGATCCGTGCACGGCCGGCACCGGGTAGCCGTGCCCGCCCACGTAGGTCATGATCGCCGCCTCGCGGGCCGTGTCCCAGCTCTCGCGGTAGCGGCGCACGACCCGCTCACCGTCCACCGCGAACACATCAGCGGTACGCCCGGAACCCAGTCGCTCCACGCCGCCGACCCTATGCGAACGTCAGTCCTCGACGACGAACCAGGTTCGCCCGTCGATCAGTTCGCGGACCGCGTCGAGGTGGCCCGCGTGCGTGGCCGTCTCCGTGATGACGTGCAGCAGCAGGCCCCGCAGCGGCCGGCTCGGGAAGTGCTCCCCGAACTGCGCCGCGGGCCACCAGCGGGGCTCGGCATCCAGCGGCGTACGCGCGATGACGGCGTCCGCGAGCGCGATCTCCTGCCGGTAGAGGTCGAGGATCTGCCCGGTCGTCGCGCCCGCCGGCACCTGCCAGGCGTCGGCGCCGTCAAGGAGCTCGACCTGCTCGCCGTCAACGACCGCGCGGAACCAGAACCGCTCGACATCCAGCGCCAGGTGGTGCACGAGGCCCAGACAGCTCCACCCGGTCGGCAGCACCGGCCTGCGCAGATCCTTGTCCGACAGACCCTCCAGCGCACCCAGGATGTGCTGACGCTGCCCGTTGAGGGTCGTGAGCAGCAACTCCTTCTCGGTCATGGACTCTCCCTACACGCGACATGTCCTCGGACATTGGACGCACCAACCGACGGGAATTCATCGGAGCCGGTCACCCGAACCACGTCATCCCCTGCCCATGCGGGCGGGTGTAGGCGAGCGGCCGACCGTCCAGGGACAGCACGTTGTGGAACGTGTCGCTCGGCGGCTCCGGCAGGTCGTCGTGGACGACCACGTCGGCGGCCTCGCTGGACAGCCAGTGCCCCGGCAGTCCCTTGACCAGGTCGATGAACGCTTCCCTGCGGTCGCGCGGCACCTGGTAGAGCACCGAGGTGTGGTAGACGACGAGCGTGGCGTCGCCCGGCGCCTTCGCGGCCAGCGCCGGCAGGTCGTCGACGAGGTCGCCGCGCACGAGCTGCGGCGGGTCGGCGGCCGCGACCGCGGCGGCGGCGCGCAACCGGGCGCGGCGGTGCTCGTGCTCGGGCCAGATCAGCGGGTCCAGCCACGCCACGTCGTCGGGGTCCGTCACGCGTAGCGGATTGAGATCCAGCCCGGCCCGCCACGCGACCTCGGGCAGCCGCTCCGGCGGTGCGACGCCCGTCAGCTCGCACTCCAGCACCGGCTCCCCGGTGCCGAGCACCCGGTCCCCGTAGCGGTACGAGTACCGGTCCAGGAACAGACTCAGGCCGGCCGCCGCGCCCACCTCCAGCAACGCGACCGGTTGCGGCAACGCCGCGAGTACGGGCACCAGGAACGCGCACCGGCCGACCTCGTTGGTCTGCGTCGCGCGCACCCGCAGCTCGTCCGCGATCGCGGACCAGTTCGCGACCACGTAGTCGTGGAAGACCGCCGGATCGTCCACGGGACCGCCGAGGAGGCGCACCACCCCGTACAAGAGGTTGGGTTGACGTTTGCCCTCGGGCAGCGACGCGAGGAGGCCGAGCACCTCGTCGTCGTGGGCGACCGCCCGCGAGAGGCGTTCGTAGGCCGGGGAGACGCCCCGCGCCTCGCGTAGGCCGAATTCGGCGTAGTCCGCCGCGATGGTCATGCGCCCATCATGCCCGCCGCGAAATTTCCGCGGTGCTGTCGATTCCGGTCGGGGTCGCTCGTCGGTAGGGCGAAGGACACTTCCCGAGGAGGACACCATGGCCCGGTACGGCATCCTGATCTACTCGCCGGCTCCCGCCGACCCGATGGCGCTGACGCCGGCGGACCTTGAGGAGCTGGAGCGCTACCCCGCCCAGATCGAGGCGCTGGGCGGCAGGGCGGTCACCGGCTTCGCCTTCCAGCCCAGCACGGTCGCCACGGCGGTCCGCGGCGACGAGGTCGTCGACGGCACCTTCCACGACACCCGCGAGGTGATCGCCGGCTTCTTCATCCTCGAGGCCCCCAACCTGGACGTGGCCATCGCGATCGCCCGCCTGAACCCCGCCACCCGCGACGGCGCCGTAGAGATCCGGCCCCTCCTCGCCCCGCCCGCGTAGCCCGCATTTCCGGCGTTTGGACCGTTACGCCGGTTATTCCGCCCGGAACAGCCGATGGCACGGTCCACACGCATGGAACACTCTCCTTCGTGGAGGGTGGCGTGCGGTGGTCCGTGTCGACGTGGCGGCAGGGCGTGCCCGCGGCGGCGTCCGACGCGCGGGGGACGGTGCTCGACCGGGTTGCCGCGCGGGTGGTCGCGCGGAGCGCCGGACGGGTGCGGGTGGGGATCGATGGACTCACCGCGGCCGGGAAGACGAGCTTCGGGCATGAGCTGGCCCTGCGCGTGAGCGCGTTGGGACGGCCGGTGCTGCGGGCCAGCCTGGACGACTTCAAGCGGCCCTGGGCCGAACGGCACCTGTATGACCGGATGTCCGGTGAGGGCTACTACCGCAACGCGTTCGACTACGACGCTGTCGTCCGACTGCTTCTCGAACCGGCAGGTCCGTCCGGGTCCGGCGCGTGTGTGCTCTGCGCGATCGACCCGCTCACCCAGCGTGGTCATCGGGACGTGATCTCTGTCGCGGCCCCGGACGCGGTCCTCATCGTTGACGGCGTGTTCGCGTTCCGGCCGCAGCTCAACAACCACTGGGAGGTCCGGATCTGGGTCGACGTCGACGAGGCCACGTCGATCCGCCGGGGCACCTCCCGTGACTCCGCCCGCGAGGGCGCGGCGGCCGAGGCGTTGCACCGTGACCGGTACCTGCCCGCCGAGCGGATCTACCTGGCCGAGGTCGACCCGCTGAGCCTGGTCGACGTGATCGTCGACAACACGACATTCGACGAGCCCCGCCTCCTGCGGGGCGGCTAGGCGTTGCCCGTGTTTGGCATCCTCAGGCCATGACCGGCACCACCTACGGCACCCCCCGCACCCCCCGCCGCCTGCGTCGACGGACACGTGTCCTGCTCATCGTCGGGTTGGTGGCGGTCATGGGCGTCGCGGTGGGCGCCGTGGTGCTGTTCTGGCCGGCCGGCCCCCGCCCGTTGTTCCAGATGCCCGTGGCGTGCGGCGAGAAGTGGCGCCTGAGCACGTACCCGGGCCACGGCGAGTTCGACGTCGACCTGATCCCCACGGAGGGCTCCGCGTGGGGCCGCCCGGTCTACGCGTCGTACGCGGGCGAGGTCATCGAGGCCGGCATCAACGGCGGCCTGGGCAGCCGCACGCCCGACAATCCGGATGGAAAGCGCGGTTCGGGCGGCGGCTACTGGGTGAAGATCGACCACGGCGGCCGCTGGACGACGCAGTACCTGCACATGCTCGAACCGCCGATGGTCACGGTGGGTCAACACGTCGAGCAGGGCGACCAGCTCGGCAAGGTCGGCAGCACCGGCAACTCCAGCTCCCCGCATCTGCACTACGAGCAGCGCCGGGGCGTGCAGAAGGTCGAGTCGTACTTCGACGGCAAGCCGTCCGGGATCACCACGGACGACGCCGAACACATCCTCTACCGCACGTCCAACAACTGCCCCTGACGCGCGGGCCGGAGCCGGGCAGTGCCCGGCCCCGGCCCGCACGCGTCACTGGTCGATGGTGAACATGCTCTCGGGGATCCCGGCGACCTCGACGCTGCGCCAGATCGAGCGCCACTGCGGCAGTTCGTGGTAGCGGCGCAGCTCGGCGAGGCCGCCGAGCCACCCGACCCAGCCCGCGTACGGCGGGTTGTCTGGGTTGAACCCGCTGTGCTTCAAGGTAAGCCGGGTCTTGCCGTGCGAACCTTCCAGCTCCCAGGTGGTGGTCTCGCCGTCGACGAACCGTAGGCTCGCCTTGCGGCCCGGCTCGAACTCCACGAACTTGGCCCCGCCCGGGTCCATTTCGAACCCGCCCATGGCGAAGCGGCCGCCCACGTAGGGCTCGATGTCCACGTGGGCGCCGAACCACCGGCGGAAGTGCTCCGGCTGGACCATCGAGTCGAACACCTTGTCCGGCGCGGCGTCGATGAGGACCGACGTGCGCATGTCGCTGGACGTGAAGTCGCACGCCGGCGTCAGCTCGCGGCCGGCCAGATAGTCGGCCAGGTTGGCGATCGCCAGCGACCAGAACGTCTGCACCGCGCCGCGGGCACCGGCCCTGTCGTGGATCACGTCCTCGAAGCTGGGCAGGTCGCTCTGGCTCAGCGTGACCAGCGTGCCGTCCTCGTCCTCGGCCAGCTCGAACTGCGACGTGGTCTCCACGCCGTCCACGGTCCAGGCGAGCCGGAGGGTCCGCTCGTCCACGTGCAGCACGCGCTGGTGCGGCTCGGCGCCGTCCGGCGTGGTCCGGCCCCAGAACTGGTATGTCCGTGGCAGGTCGACCTCGGCGTGCTCGGCCAGCCACACCCGCAGGGCGGCCGGGTCGGTGAGCGCCTCGTACGTGACCTTCAACGGGGCCGGCATGACCGCGCGCAGGCGCAGGTCAAACTCGGTCATCGGGATCTCCCTTCGGATAACAGGCGACGGCCAGGCGGAACGCGTCGCCCTCGGCCCCGCCGTAGCGGGTGAACAGGTCCTGCAGCGTCCGCTGCAGCTCGTCGAGGAACGCCTTACGTTGCTCCGGGCGCAGCCGGATCTCCCCGGACACGCCGATGGAGGGCAGGTCCGGGCGGGTGAGGTCGAGCGCGGCGATGTCCGCCTGGACGTCCTCCATCAGGTCGACCAGGTAGCCCAGGTTGAGCTGATCGCGGGTGCGGCGCAGCCCGATCCGGCCCACCAGGCTCGGGGACAGCCAGTAGGACCGGCCCGCCGCCTGGTAGATGCCCTCGGTGATGCCGCGCACCCGGCGCTCGGCGACCTGGCGCACCAGGCCGGCCTCCAGCAGGCGTTTCACGTGGTAGTAGACCCGCTGGGGGGTCTGGTCGAGCTCAACCGACACCTCGGTGCACGAGCGGGGCTCGGCGAGCTGCCGCAGCACGTCGATCCGCTGCGGCTTGAGCAGGGCCTCAGCCTGCTCGATCCGGTCGAGGTAGACGACATCTCTCATAGCGAAAACCAGTCTTTACGTAAAAAACTATTTTGTCAATGCCAGGTATCCGTAGGATCGCGAAGATGTCGGATCTTGCGGAACGGTTCGCCCGGCTCGATTCCGAGCGCGACGCGCGGAGGAGTGCGGCGACCGCGCTCGTCGCGCGCTGGGACTGGTACACCTGGCCGGGTCTTGATCTTCGTCCGTTGCATTTCGAACGGGACCTGCTCAGGGCCGGCCGCCGGCTGGACGCCCGACCGCCGGTCGATCCAGACGTACTGCGCATCGGCTTCGACGCGGACGGCCGCGCGGTGGTGACGGAGGAGTACAGCGGCTTCCTTCACGGTCGTCTGTACTACGAGACGTTCGTCCGCCACGACGGCGACGTGGTCGAGGCCGCGCACTTCGATCCGGACCAGCCCATCTATCTGCACGAGTACCGCTTCGCGGAGGGGTTGATGCGTTCGGCCGCCATGGTCGCGCGCCACGGTTCGGGGCGGGAAACGTACGCGTACACCGATGGCAGGATCAGCCGGGTCGAGATCGAGCACGACGGCGTGGCGCGTTCGGTCCTGACGGCCGAGCACGACGACCGCGGGCTGGTCAGTATCGTCGAGGTCATAGGCCGTGGGTCCAGGGTGCGCTATGAGCGGCCGCCGGCCGGCTTCGACCTCGAGGCGGCGTGCCGCACCATCGAGGACTCCTTGGTCACGCTGATCCCGGATGCCGTGGCGCGCCTGGTGGTCGATGGCCCCGTCGCCTGCGTCGCGTTGTGCTACTACCGGTCCGACGCGCTGTCCATCGAGGTCTACGCAGCCACGGAGGACGAGCGCGCCGCCCTGGCGGCGATCGACGCCCAGGCCGCATGGTCGCCGGCGGACTTCGATGCGAGTACAGACGTCGAGTTCGACCACGCGGGACTGGTGCGGCTGGTACGACAGGAACTCGCCCTGCTCGACGCCGGCGACCGTGATGCCGCCGCCGGATCCGAGGTCGGCCGGCGGATGTTGTGCGCGGTGGCGGCGCAGCTCAACCTCCGCGACTGGTCCGACACGCTGCCGGTCACCAACGACTTCGTGGTGTACGCGGTGGACCTCGAGCTGGTCGACCTCGAGCGAAACCTGGCCGACTGCCTGCCGCCAGACCGGCTCACCCAGCTGCGGGAACGCGGCCTACTGGGTGGATAGGGTCGCCGCATGTCGCGAACGCTCCCGCCTCTGATCACGGAGGCCGAGGCGCTGTCCGTTGCCGGAGCCGGACTCCACCGCTACGAGATGGGCCCAGCGCTGATCGGGGCGGGGCCGGACGCAACCGTGGTCATCGTCGGGTCCGGGGATAACCCCGGGGTCAGCGGCGTCCAGGACTCCACCAAGGTGCTCCTGCGCGGGGACAGGATTCCGGACCTTCATTCACGGTTCATATTCCGGGGTCCCCTGCCCATCCACGTCTTCGCCTACCTGAACCAGGGCTGCCTTCCCTTGGGCACCGCCCTATGCCGGGCAACAACGTCCTACTCTGCTGATTTCAACCACGCCGAACTGGAACTCGATCAGCCGCTGACGCGCGAGATGCTGGACGCGGTCCGACCGGTCCCGGCACCCGGGCCGGTGCCGGGGGTGGAGTGGGTCGGCCTCGTGGAATCGGATCCGATGCAGGCCCTGGAGTCGTTCGTCCTCGGCTGGTTCCCGGCCGAGGAGGACAAATTGACCCAGGAAGCGTGCACGGTGGGTGAGCTGGACAACCTGCCGGACGCACTGGCCGCCTACCACCGCCTGGCTCGACTCCGCCCGGCAATCCTGAGGTTTGTCGACCCGATACTGAAAGAGCCCAGGCGCGCTTCGGGACCACTCGGCGATCGGCTGATCTCTGCCGTGTGGAACGAGGGCGGGATGGACTGGTCCATCCCGTGGCCGCCGAGGAAGTCGGGTGAAGCCGACCCCCGCGTCTGGCTCACCGACGACCCCCGCGCTGTGGTGCCGGAGACGATCCTCGAAGCGGAGCCGCTCAGTCGCTTCCTCCTGCAGTTCACCCTCAACGAAGCCATGAATGCCGCCCCGTATCACGCATGGAGCTACTGCACGCCGACGGCACGCCTTGACGCGCTGTTGAGCATGCTGCTTCCCATCCCCCTGAGCCCGTTCCTGCCGACCTACACGGCCGAGCGGTTCTTCGTGACCCCGGGCTTACTCACGCAGGTCGGCGGCGACGAGAACGAGGCTTTCGTGAGCTTCGCTGCGCTCCACCGGGCGACCCTGACACCGTTACTCGAACACGGTTTCCGCTGGTCCCGCTTCGACGGGTAACGCATCAGGTGCCGGCGTACAGGTGAACGTGTTCAACCGCGTACGCCAGATCTTGTTAGTTGACGCTCGCTCCGGCCTGCGGGAAGCGGAGCCTCAATCCGGACATGCGGCTGCGAGGCGGTTGAGCACGGTCCGGGCAAGCGCGGCGAGTCCGGTTCGCAGGTCATGGTCGGCTCGCCCGCCGAGCTCGTCCTCGAGACGCCCGGCCATCGCGCTGACCGCCGGAAGCAGGTCGTTGAGCGGGCTGCCCGCGTGCCCCACCACGTAGAGGCGGTGAGCTCCAACCTCGGCGGGGATGGTCCGGTCAAGGATCCGTTCACAGGTGTCAGCCGCGACCAGTTCCACCGCGGTCGGCAGGTCCGGCTCGCAGAGCCCGAGTTCGGCGGCGACCGCCGCAAGGCGCCTACCCGCGTCATGCGGCGTAAGTGCCCGAGCCGACTCTGCCGCGAGCGCCACCACGGCGTCACCGTCGACACCTGCCACCAGCAGGTCGCAGGCCAGCATCACCGCATTGTGGGGGTCAGCGTCGTCGAGCAGCGCCCTAGCTAGCTCGACCCGCAGCCGGCGTAGAAGTCCCTCATCCACGACCCGAGGCTAGTGCGTGCCCCGCGATCATTCGCCGTCCTGGTAAGAGACCGAGGCCCTGACATGCAGGCGACACAATGTCCTGCCACGACGACCGCCCGACCCCTACAGGATCGGGCGGTCGTCGTAGTTGGGCCGCCGGTTCAGCTGCAGCCGCTGGTGGAGCCGCAGCCCTCGCAGACGTAGCAGCTGCCGGCGGGGCGCATCTTGGTGCCGCAGGTGAAGCAGAGCGGGGCGTCGGCCGCCTTGCCCTGCACCAACTCCAACAGCTCGGTGGAGCTGCCCGCCGCGCGGGTCGGGCGGACGGCCACCTCGGCGGCCGGCTTCTCGTCCGCCTTGTCCGCCTTGGCCCGGCCGGACTCGATGGAGACGCCCGCGGCGTACTCGACGAGGTCGAAGTCCTCCCCGTTCGCCTCGGCGCGGGCCTGGGCGGCGCGCTCGGCGGAGGTGAAGATGCCCAGCTCGGCGCGGCGCTCGACCGGGAGGTAGTCCAGGGCGAGGCGGCGGAAGATGTAGTCCATCACCGAGGTCGCCATGCGCAGGTCCGGGTCGTCGGTCATGCCGGCCGGCTCGAAGCGCATGTTGACGAACTTGGCGACGTACGTCTCCAGGGGCACGCCGTACTGCAGGCCGATGGAGATGGCGACCGAGAAGGCGTCCATCACGCCGGCCAGGGTCGAGCCCTGCTTGGACATCTTGAGGAAGACCTCGCCGAGGCCGTCGTCCGGGTAGGACGACGCGGTGAGGTAACCCTCCGCGCCGGCGACCGAGAACGACATGGTCTGGCTGGGGCGCTTCTTCGGCAGCCGCTTGCGCACCGGCCGGTACTCGATGATCTTCTCGGGCTCGGCGGCGGCGACCTCGTCGGCCTTCTTGCCGGGCTTCGCGTTCGACAGCGGCTGGCCGACCTTGCAGTTGTCGCGGTAGATGGCCAGCGCCTTGAGGCCGAGCTTCCAGCCCTCGAAGTAGATCTTCTCGACGTCCTCGACCGTGGCCGACTCCGGCATGTTCACGGTCTTGGAGATGGCGCCGGAGAGGAACGGCTGGGTGGCCGCCATCATCCGCACGTGGCCCATCGGCGCGATCGCCCGCTCGCCCATGGCGCAGTCGAACACCGCGTAGTGCTCGGTCTTGAGGCCCGGGGCGTCGACGACGTGGCCGTGCTCGGCGATGAACTCGACGATCGCCTCGACCTGCTCCTCGGGGTAGCCGAGGTGGCGCAGCGCCTGCGGGACGGTGCGGTTGACGATCTGCATGGAGCCGCCGCCGACCAGCTTCTTGAACTTCACGAGCGCCAGGTCGGGCTCGATGCCGGTGGTGTCGCAGTCCATCATCAGGCCGATGGTGCCGGTCGGCGCGAGGAGGCTGGCCTGCGCGTTGCGCCAGCCGCTCTTCTCGCCCAGCTTGTTGCCGCGCTGCCACTGGGCGGTCGCCTCCTTGGCGATCGCGGTGGCCACCGGCGAGGTCGGCTTGAGGTCGTCGCTCGCGGCCGCGTGCTTGCGCATGACGCGCTTGTGCGCGTCGGCGTTGCGGGCGTAGCCGTCGTACGTACCGACGACCGCGGCCAGCTCGGCCGAGCGACGGTACGCCGCGCCGGTCATGAGCGAGGTGATCGCGGCGGCGAGGTTGCGGCCCGGCTCCGAGTCGTACGGCATGCCGCTGGCCATGAGCAGGGCGCCCAGGTTGGCGTAGCCGATGCCGAGCTGGCGGTAGGCGCGGGTGCCCTCGCCGATCTTCTCGGTCGGGAAGTCGGCGAAGCAGATGGAGATGTCCATCGCCGTGATGATCAGCTCCACCGCCTTGACGAACTTCTCCACCTCGAAGCCGCCGTCATCGGTGCGGAACTTCATGAGGTTCAGCGACGCGAGGTTGCACGAGGAGTTGTCCAGCGACATGTACTCGGAGCACGGGTTCGACGCGGTGATGCGGCCGGTCTCCGGGTTGGTGTGCCAGTCGTTGATCGTGTCGTCGTACTGGATGCCGGGGTCGGCGCACTCCCACGCGGCCTGGGCCAGGTCGCGGAACAGGCTCCTCGCGTCGACGGTCTCGATGACCCGGCCGTCGAGGCGGCCGAGCAGCTCGAACGTGCCGCCGCTCTCGACGGCGCGCATGAACTCGCCGTTGACGCGTACGGAGTTGTTGGCGTTCTGGTACTGCACGGAGACGATGTCGTCGCCGCCGAGGTCCATGTCGAAGCCCGCGTCGCGCAGCGCGCGGATCTTGTTCTCCTCCTTGGCCTTCGTGGCGATGAACTCGACGATGTCCGGGTGGTCGACGTCGAGGATGACCATCTTCGCGGCGCGCCGGGTGGCGCCGCCGGACTTGATGGTGCCGGCGCTCGCGTCGGCGCCGCGCATGAAGCTCACCGGGCCGGACGCGGTGCCGCCGGACGAGAGCAGCTCCCGGGATGCGCGGATGCGGCTCAGGTTGACCCCGGCGCCGGACCCGCCCTGGAAGATGAGGCCCTCCTCCTTGTACCAGTCGAGGATCGAGTCCATCGAGTCGTCGACCGAGAGGATGAAGCAGGCGCTCACCTGCTGCTTGGACGAGGTGCCCACGTTGAACCAGACCGGCGAGTTGAAGCTGAACACCTGGTGCAGCAGCATCCAGGTCAGCTCGTGCTCGAACAGCTCGGCGTCGGCGTCGCTCGCGAAGTAGCCGTGCTCCTCGCCGGCGCGGCGGTAGGTGCCGACGACCCGGTCGATGAGCTGGCGCAGGCTCCACTCCCGCTCGGGGGTGCCCACCGCCCCCCGGAAGTACTTGGTGGTCACGATGTTGGCGGCGTTGACGCTCCAGAACTCGGGGAACTCGACGCCCCGCTGCTCAAAGTTGATCGAGCCGTCCCGCCAGTTGGTCATAACGACGTCACGGCGCTCCCACGTGACCTCGTCATAGGGGTGCACGCCCTCCGTCGTCCACACCCGGTCGATCCGCAGCCCTGCCGGCGTGCGTCCACGGCCCTTTTCCGCCCCCACGGCGCGTGTCATCTACCCCTGCCCCCACATAGTTCCTGGCGGCACCGCCGCCTGTTTTCGACTTCTAGCTACCCGGCGGAGCCGGGCTCCGCACGCAACGATTTGATCTCTCGCTCGAAGTCGTCGAGCGACTCGAACGCGCGGTAGACGCTCGCGAAGCGCAGGTACGCCACTTCGTCGAGCTCCCGCAGCGGACCGAGGATGGCCAGGCCGACCTCGTGACTGGGCACCTCGGCGGCACCCCGGGCACGGATCGTCTCCTCCACCCGCTGGGCCAGCAGCGCGATCGAGTCCTCGTCGACCGGACGCCCCTGGCAGGCCTTGCGAACACCGGACATGATCTTCGCCCGGCTGAACGGTTCGGTGACCCCGCTGCGCTTGACCACAGCGAGCACGGCCTCCTCGACCGTGGTGAACCGTCGGCCGCACTCCGGGCACGAACGGCGGCGGCGGATCAGCGCGCCGTCGTCGGCCTCGCGGGAATCGACGACGCGGGAGTCAGGGTGGCGGCAGTACGGACAACGCATGACAAAGCACCCCACTTTCGCGCACGACGACCCACCGATGCGGTCGCGTGCACCCGCGACAACACCGGTAGTGCGAATGAGTTCACTACGTAGCCACCCATAACCTCTGGGTAGCGATTGTGCGTCGGTAATCCACAACCTGTGGGTAACTGACACCGATGTAACTACTACATCTAGGGGTTGACCGTACGCCTTCCGGCCACCCGACGGCAAGCCGAACCGCCAAGTGGGACGGGTGTGTCGCCGGTCTCGGAGAACATACCCCTTGAACTACCGCATAACGGGTAGCCGCAACTCCTGTCCCGGCTGCACCGTGTAATCGTCGATGCCGTTCAGCTCGCGGATCGCCGCGACGGCGGCCCAGGGGTCGCGACCGGGCAGCTCCCGGGCCGCGATGCGCCACAACGTGTCGCCGGGTCGCACGACCGCGACCGGCGCGTCCGACACGGGTGCCGCCGCCTCGCCCGTGGTCGACACGACCACCGCGCCCAGCGTCGTCGTCGCCGCGATCAACAGACTCAGGACGACCGCTCGCCCCCGCCGCGTCAGCCGCAGCCCTCCGGCGTGTCCCATGGGAACTCCCTCGCCAGGGTGGATCTACCGTACAGAGGTTCGATCGAACTTCCGTACGATGTTGTATCACCTGTGCAAGATCGAGTCGAGGTACGCGGCACACATGTTCGACGCCACGCCGACGACACGCCGGTCGAACAGCTGTTTGAAAATCGGGCACATCGGCGTTACGGTCAGAGTCCAGCACGATTGCGGTGCGGCGCGGCACATCCAGACGCCGCGCCATCAACAACAACGTGCGACAACGACGACGGTGGCCACCGGCCACGGCCGACGGTCGGCGACGACCCCGGCGCCAATCGAGGGAGGACGGACGTGTCAACCGAAGACCGGGAGTCGCAGCCGAGGCGGGGCGCCGCCGCCCGCGCGGTGGAGGCGGTTTCCACTCCGTACCCGGAGAGCTTCGCGCCCGACCTCACCGACCGCCAGCGGCGCATCCTGGAGTACATGCGCGACATCGTGAGCCAGCGGGGCTACCCGCCCACGGTGCGCGAGATCGGCGAAGCGGTCGGGCTCGTGTCCCCCTCGAGCGTCGCCTACCAGCTCGGCGTGCTGGAGAAGAAGGGCTACCTGCGCAAGGACCCCAACCGGCCGCGCGCCGTCGACGTGCGCACGCCCGTCCAGGTGATCGAGGACGACGCGCGCAACCGGCCCCGCCCGGCCTACGTGCCGCTGGTCGGTCGCATCGCCGCCGGCGGTCCGATCCTCGCCGAGCAGTCCATTGAGGATGTCTTTCCGCTCCCCCGGGAGCTCGTCGGCGAGGGCACGCTCTTCCTGCTCCAGGTCAAGGGCGACTCGATGCTCGACGCCGCGATCTGCGACGGCGACTGGGTGGTCGTGCGTCAGCAGCAGACCGCGGACGGCGGCGACATCGTGGCCGCCATGCTCGACGGCGAGGCGACGGTGAAGACGTTCCGCCGCCGCGACGGCCACGTCTGGCTCATGCCGCAGAACCCGGCGTTCGACCCGATCCTCGGCGACGAGGCCGCCATCCTCGGCAAGGTCGTCGCCGTGCTGCGCCGCATTTAGTCACGGACATGGAAGGGCGCCCGATCGGGCGCCCTTTCCATGTCGCCTGGTCAGCGGCGACGTGGGTCGTACTGCTGGTCGTAGCCGTCGTACTCGCCGTACTGCTGCTGTTGACCGTACTGGCCCTGGTCGTAGCCCTGCTGGGCATAGCCCTGTTCGTAACCCTGCTGGCCGTACTGGTCGTAGCCCTGCTGGCCGTAACCCTGTTCGTAGCCCTGCTGGGCGCCGTAGCCGCTCTGGTCGTAGCCCTGCTGCGCATAGCCCTGGTCGTAACCCTGCTGGGCGTAGCCCTGGTCGTAACCCTGCTGGGCATAACCCTGGTCGTAACCCTGCTGGGCATAACCCTGGTCGTAACCCTGCTGGGCATAACCCTGTTCATAGCCCTGGTCGTAGCCGGCGGCGCCGCCGTAGGTGCCGCCGCGCTGGCCGGCGGCCGCCATCCCGGCCGGCGCCGCGTACGGGTCGAAGTCGTCGTACCCGTCGCCGGCGTAGCGGGCGTCGCGCGGCTGCGGCGGCGCACCGTACTCCCCGCCGCCGCGGCGGGGCGCGGGCGCCTCGTCGTAGCCGTCGTCGTAGTCGTCGTACTCGTCTTCCTCCTCCTCGCGCCGACGGCGGCGGGCGCGGCGGATGCCGACGATGCCCGCGATGGCCAGCGCGAGGCCGACGGCGCCGACGGCCGCGGCGATGCGCGTGAGGTCGGACGGGCCGAGCCTGTCGAACCAGCTCAGCTCCGCGCCCGGCGACTGCAGGCCGCCGCCACCCCCGTCGCCGCTCGGCTCCGGGGCCGGCGGCACGTGCGGCTTGTACGAAAGGATCTTGGGCGAGTCGCTCGCGTCGGCCTCGAGCTTGGAGGTCGTGTAGAACAGGGCGCCGTCGGCGCTGTAGGTGATCGACTCGCCGGAGGTCTCGTTGGGCAGGCGGGTGATCCGCGGCTTGCCCGTGGTGACCGCCTTGACCACGTCGCCGTCGGCCACGTCGAACTCGTACGCGTCCGCGTAGGTGCGAATGACGACCTTGGAGCCGTCGGGCGACCGGGCCGCGCCGGTGACCTGGTTGGCGAGCACCGACATGTCGTTCTCGGTGTCCGTCTTTGCCGGCTTGAACTCGCCGACCTTCTCCATCGGCACGCCCGTGGTGTCGTTGCCGACGAGCTTCTTCGTCGGCTTGTACAGCTCCGTGGCGCCGCCGTCGTTGGTGAGCACGATCGGCGTGTCGTCGCCGTCCAGCAGGAGGGCCTGGGCCGGGTGGGGGTCGTCCGGGAACGTCATCCGGTAGATCGTGGCGGCGCTGGTGTGGTTGGCGGGCACCTTCCACACCGCGATGGACGGCCGGTTCTTGGCGTCGCCGAAGTCCGCCACCCAGATCGTCTTGCCGTCCTTGCCCAGCGCCAGGTCCTGCGGGCTGCGCCGACCGGCACTGTTGGTGAACGTGTCGGTCACCTTGCACTTCTCGTCGAGGAAGGCGAGGCCCAGGTTGCTCCGGAAGCCGTCCGTGATCGCGGCGAAGCCGGACTCGATGGCCACCAGGCCGGTGATGGCCTTGAGGCCGGTGCCGCTGATGGTGCAGACCTTCTTGCCCGCGACGGGCTCTCCGATGATCAGGGCGTCCGCACCGCCCGTGTCCGAGCTTGCGGACGGGTCGGGGGTCGGCGCGGCAGCGGCGGCAGCCGTGACCGGACCGAGCGCCAGACCGGCGGCGAGGACTATGACGGAGGCCACGTGGTGGGGGGACAAGACACGTCGCATCGCACCAGTTTGGCAGAGGGACGCCCGCGCCGCCGCCTCGGATCCGGTCCGGCGGCCGGACGTGAGAGAAATCTTACGAATCGTAAGGATCCGCAGGTGGCGGTTCACACGGAGGTCGCCACAAAGGGTGCCAACTCGGCCGCGAGCCCTTCATCCACCCGCACCCGGACGGCCGTGCCGTCCGCGGTGTGCTCCGCGCTCAGCACCTCGCCGCGCTGGTGCAGCCGGGCGACCAGGTCACCCCGGTCGTACGGCACCACGGCCTCGACCTCGATGGCCGGACGGGGCAGCCGGGCCTCGACGGCGGCGCGCAGCTCGGTCAGGCCCACCCCGCTGTGCGCCGACACGAAGACCGCGTCGGGCCAGGTGCGCTTGAGGCGCAGCAGGGTCTCCTCGTCGGCGGCGTCGACCTTGTTGATCACCAACAGCTCGTTGATCCGCTCGGTGCCCACCTCGCCCAGCACCTCGTGGACCGCCCGGACCTGCTCCTCCGGGTCGGGGTGCGAGCCGTCCACCACGTGCACCACCAGGTCGGCGTCGCCGACCTCCTCCAGCGTCGAGCGGAACGCCTCGACGATCTGGTGCGGCAGGTGCCGGACGAAACCCACGGTGTCCGAGAGCGTGTAGATGCGCCCGTCGGCGGTGCGGGCCTGGCGGACGGTGGGGTCCAGCGTGGCGAACAGCGCGTCCTCCACGAGGACGCCCGCGCCGGTGAGCCGGTTGAGGATGCTCGACTTGCCCGCGTTGGTGTAGCCGGCGATGGCCACGGCCGGCACCGCGTTGCGGCGGCGGCCGGCGCGCTTGGTGTCGCGGATCGTGCGCATCGCGGCGATCTCGCGCTTGAGCTTCGAGATCCGGGTGCGGATCCGGCGCCGGTCAGTCTCGATCTTGGTCTCACCGGGGCCACGGGTGCCCACGCCGCCGCCCGCGCCGCCACCGCGGCCGGAACCACCGGCCTGCCGGGACAGCGCCTCACCCCAACCGCGCAGACGCGGGAGGAAATACTGCAGCTGGGCCAGCTCGACCTGGGCCTTGCCCTCCTTGGACTTCGCGTGCTGGGCGAAGATGTCCAGGATCAGGGCGGTCCGGTCGATGACCTTCACTTTGACCTGATTTTCCAGGGTACGCAGCTGGCTCGGCGACAGCTCGCCGTCGCAGATCACGGTGTCCGCGCCGGAGGAGAGCACGACGGAGCGCAGCTCGTCGACCTTGCCCCGGCCGATGTAGGTGGACGGGTCGGGGCGGCCGCGCCGCTGGATCAGCCCTTCGAGCACCTGCGAGCCGGCCGTCTCGGCCAGCGCGGCGAGCTCGGTCAGCGAGTTCTCCGCGTCGGTGACGGTGCCCTCGGTCCACACGCCGACCAGCACCACGCGCTCGAGGCGCAGCTGCCGGTATTCGACCTCGGTGACGTCGACGAGCTCGGTGGACAGGCCGGCGACGCGACGCAGCGCGTGCCGCTCCTCGAGCTCATACTCACCCGTGGTTGCCGGAGCGTCGTCGAACTCGAACTCCGGTACGACTTCTTTCTTAGCCATCCCATCGATCGTGCCATGGTGAGGGGCGTCGGTGCACCCCAGTTATGCCCGGCGCGGCACAATGCGTGCGTGGCCAACCGACTGCCCAGCGCCGGGTTCTCGATCACTGTCCGTGTCGCCGTAACCGCCGACGCGTCGGCTATCGGCCGGCTCACCACCTGCGTGGGCAGCGCCGGCGCGATCGTCACCGCCCTCGACGTGGTCGACTCCGACCACACCCGCATCATCGCCGACCTCACCTGCGACACCGCCGACGCGGCCCACGCGGCGCAGGTCAGCGCTGCGCTGCACGAGCTGCCCGGGGTCGAGGTGCGCAAGGTCAGCGACCGGACGTTCCTGCTCCACCTCGGCGGCAAGATCGAGGTGACCCCCAAGATCGCGCTGCGCACCCGTGACGAGCTGTCCCGCGCGTACACCCCCGGGGTCGCCCGGGTCTGCCTGGCCATCGCCGAGAACCCCGAGGACGCCCGCCGGCTCACGATCAAGCGCAACACCGTCGCCGTGGTGACCGACGGCAGCGCCGTACTCGGCCTGGGAAATATCGGCCCGGCCGCCGCGCTGCCCGTCATGGAGGGCAAGGCCGCGCTGTTCAAGCGCTTCGGCGGCGTCGACGCGTGGCCGGTCGTGCTCGACACGCAGGACACCGACGAGATCGTGCGGATCGTGCAGGCCATCGCCCCCGCCTACGGCGGCATCAACCTGGAGGACATCGCCGCCCCGCGCTGCTTCGAGATCGAGGAGCGGCTGCGCGGTCTGCTCGACATCCCGGTCTTCCACGACGACCAGCACGGCACCGCGATCTGCGTGCTGGCCGCCCTCACGAACGCGCTGCGGGTCGTGGGCAAGAACATCGCGGATGTACGGGTAGTGGTGAGCGGTGCCGGAGCGGCCGGCACGGCGATCATGAAGCTGCTGCTGCGCCAGGGCGTGGGCGACGTCATCGCGTACGACCGCGTGGGCGCGCTGCACCGGGGGCTCACCGGGCTCAACCCGTCCTGGCAGTGGCTGGTGGAACACACCAACGCCGGGAACTACGCGGGCGACCTGTCGGGCGCCATCCGGGGCGCGGACGTCTTCATCGGGGTGAGCGCGCCCAACCTGCTCACCGGGGCGGACATCGCCGGCATGGCCAAGGACGCGATCGTGTTCGCCCTGGCCAACCCCGACCCGGAGGTGGACCCCCGGGAGGCGCGCGAGCACGCCGCGATCGTCGCGACCGGCCGCTCCGACCAGCCCAACCAGATCAACAACGTGCTCGCCTTCCCGGGCGTGTTCCGGGGGATGCTGGACGCGGGCGCCCGCGGGTTCACCGCCGACATGGCCCTCGCGGCCGCCAAGGCGATCGCCGACGTCGTCGGCGAGGAGAAGATCAACGCCAGCGTGATCGTGCCCAGTGTCTTCGACGCCCGCGTCGCCCCGGCGGTCGCCGCCGCCGTCCGGGCGGCGGCCCGCGACGTGGCCCGCCCGAGCTCGCACAGCACCGACTGGGAGCCGCCCGAGCAGGCCTGAGCCGCCCGGGTGCGGGCGCCGTCGCGCCAGATCCGCGGCGCCGTCGCGCCAGGTCCGCGGCGCCGTCGCGCCAAGGTCGGGGCGCCATTCGGGCCAAGGTCGGAGCGCCATTCGCGCCAAGGTCCGGGCGCCATCGCGGGCTAGGCGCGCAGGCTGGCCAGGTCGATCTCGCCGGTGGCCACGAGGACGGCCGGCCCGCTCAGCACGCACCGATCGGGTGACACCGACACGGTGACGCGCCCGCCCGGCACGTCGATCGCGACGGTCCCCTCGGTCAGCGGATCCGTGCCCAGCCCGCCGGCCAGCGCGACGGCGGCCACGGCGCACGCGCCCGACCCGCACGACAGCGTCTCCCCCGACCCGCGCTCGATCACCCGCATGGCCACGTGCAGGTCCGCGCCGGGGACGTCGTCCTTGGCGAGCACCACGAACTCGACGTTCGCCGACTCCGGGAACTGCATGGTGTCCAGGCGCGGCACGGCGTCCAGGCTGAGCGTGTCGAGGTCGGCGACCGGGCAGACCAGATTGGGGTTTCCGCAGGTGGCCGCCGTGCCGGTGAAGATCACGCCGCCGACGTCGGCGGTGCCCCGGCCGCCGACGGAGGGCAGCGGCATCGACACGGCCACCTCGGCGCCCACCTCGGCGACCACGACGCCGGCCCGGGTGAGCACCGTGACCGTGGGGCCCTCCGCGAGGCCGGACTCGACCAGGTACCGCGAGTACACCCGTACGCCGTTGCCGCACATCGCGGCGAGCGACCCGTCCGAGTTCCAGTAGTCCATGAACCACTCCGCCTCGGCGGCCCGGTGCGCCACCTCCGGATGCGCCGCCGTCCGGACGACCCGCAGCACCCCGTCCCCACCGACCCCGAACCGCCGGTCACACACGGCCGCCACGAACTCGGGCGTGAGCGCCAAGGCCCCGTCGGGGTCGGGCAGCACCACGAAGTCGTTCCCGGTCCCGTGCCCCTTGGCAAAGCTCACGGCCCGGTCCGGCTCACTCACCATCGCATCCATCCCGCCCATCATGACGCACTCTCAAGATCACACCCAACCGGCGGGCAGTTATCCACAGGTCTTATCGCGACGCCGCGCGCACCACGAGACTCACCAGATGTCCGACCTCGACGAGTTGATCGCGCAGCAGGACGGCGCGTTGAGCGTGCGACAGGCGCTGCGCTTCCTCACCTACGGTGCGATCCGCGCCCACCTGCGGGCACGCCGCTGGCAGCGCCCGCACCGGGGCGTGTTGATCACGCACAACGGTGACCCGACCGACCAGCAACGGCTGTGGGTCGCCTCGTTGGCCGCCGGTGGTGGCGAGCCGGCGCCGATCGCCGGGCTGACGGCGCTGGTGGCGCACGGACTGCGCACCTTCGAAGCGCCCGCCATCTGGGTGCTTCTGCCCCGCACACGCGACCACCGCAACCCACCCGCCGGCGTGATCGTCCACCAGACGACGACCCTGACGAGTCGCGACCTTCACCCGACCGGGCGACCACCCCGCATCCGGGCACCCCGGTCACTGGTCGAAGCGGCAGCCTGGGCCCGCACCAACCGTGAGGCGCGCGCCATCATCGCCGCGACCTACCAGCAGCAACTGGTCCGCCATGACGATGTCCTCGACGCGCTCGCCCGCGCACCCAACGTCAACCGCCACCGGCTCATCGCCACAACCGTCCGTGACGCCGCTTACGGCGCGACCTCCCTGGGCGAGCTCGACCTACTCCGCGCCATCCGTCGCGCCGGTCTCCCGGAACCGGAGCTCCAATATCGTCGCCGTGATGCAGACGGCCGAACGCGCTACCTCGACGCCTACTACCCCGAATACGGTGTCCACCTGGAAGTCGACGGCGCTCAACATCACGATCCGTGGCAGGCCTGGGACGACATGGCCCGACAGAACGCCACGTGGATCCGTGGCGACCGGGTGCTGCGCTTTCCCGCCTGGCTCGTCCGCGACCGCCCCGAGATCGTGGTCACCCAGCTCCGCGACGCCCTGAGGGCCGCGGGTTGGCCCGGCTGACCAGTAGATCTTCGGGATCTCCTGTCGTCAGGCCAGCAGAAAACCCCGAAGATCCACTAAAAGCTCCGGCGCCACTCCTCGACGGCAACCATTGCGGTGGTTACAACGTCGGGGGAAGCCGCGTTCAGCCACGTTATGCGGGGGTCGCGGCGGAACCAGGAGCGTTGGCGGCGGACGAAGCGGCGGGTGGCTCGGGAGGTGTCCGCCGCCGCCGTCTGCTCGTCGCATTGACCGTCGAGGAAGGCTATGACCTGCTGGTAACCCAGCGCGCGACTCGCCGTGCGGCCCTCGCGGAGGCCGCGGACGATCAGGTGTTCCACCTCGGCGACGAGTCCCTCCTCCCACATGAGCTCCACGCGACGGTTCACCCGGGTGTCCAGGTCGGCGGGGTCGCGGTCGACGCCCAGTTGCAGCGCGGGGTGGTAGGGACGCTCGCCGGGGAGTTCGGCGGTGAAGGGGGCGCCGGTGAGCTCGATGACCTCCAGCGCACGGACGATCCGGCGGCCGTTGGAGGGGAGGATCCTGGCCGCCGCCGCGGCGTCGAGGGACGCGAGGCGGGCGTGCAGCGGGCCCGGGCCCACCTCGGCCAGTTCCGCTTCCAGGGTGGCGCGCAGGTCGGGGTCGGTGCCGGGGAAGGAGAAGTCGTCGAGGACGGCGCGGATGTACAGGCCGGAGCCGCCGACCAGGAGGGGCACCCTGCCCCGCGCGGCGATGTCGGTGATCGCGGCGCGCGCCCGGGCCTGGTACTCGGCGACGCTGGCCGGCTCGGTGACCTGCCAGATGTCGAAGACGTGGTGGGCGATCCCCCGTCGCTCGCCGACGCGCAGCTTGGCCGTACCGATGTCCATGCCCTCGTAGAGCTGCATGGAGTCGGCGTTGACCACCTCCCCGCCGAGCGCCTCGGCGAGGTCCAGGCTCAGCGCCGTCTTGCCGGTCGCGGTCGGACCGACGACGGCCACCACGGGAACCGGGCCGGTCACGCCGGCCGCCAGGTGGCGACGAAGTACGCCACGCCGTAGGGCACTTCGTCGGCGAGCAGGGACCCTCGCCAGGATCCGGAAGCGGCCGACGCGAGCACCTGCCAGGGCGCCCGCCCCGCCACCCGGAGTTCAGCAGCGACAACCGGGTCCAACGCCAGCAACGCCGAACTGTCCGCGGCGGCGAGCGCCGTCGCGACCGCGGAGTCGAACGGTTCGGCGCGCGGGTCGGCGTACCCCGGGGATTTTTCGCCGCGACAGGCTGAGCCGTCGCCCATCACCAGCAGCCCCCACCGGTCCGACGCGCGCAGCGCGTCGGCGAGTGAACGGCAACGCGAAGGCGACAGGTCGGCCGCCACGCTGTGCCGCTCGACGGGGACCGGGCTGGCCGGATGAAAGTATCGGTCCACCAGCCACGTGCCGACTGTCAGACTCAACGGGAGGCCCGGGGCGCCGGGCCGCACCGACAACGGCACCCCCCAGGGCGCGAACGACGTGGCGAAGGTGTCGTCCCAGGCGGCGGTGCGGTCGGCCGAACCGAGGATGACGAGGCGGTCGAGGGCCGCATCGGCCAAGGTCGCGACGGCTGTGGCGCACGCGGCGCGGAGCGCGTCGAGTTCCGGCGCGGCGCCGCCGGCGACCTCCGGAACGAGCAGGGGCGGATGGGGGCAAACGGCGACGGCGACCAGTGGCACGGGCCAACCGTAACGGGGCGCGGTAGCCTGGGAGCGCTCCCATCGGCACAGAAGGTCACGGTTCGGTCGCAGGAGTACAGTGGCCGCTCGACGTGTCCCCCCAATCCCCTGTGACAATGCCTGGGAGGACATGTTGATGTCGTCATGCCGCGCGCACCGCGTGGTGACTGCGCACTGGCGGCGATAGTCGGGCCGCCCGGCCCGACGCGCCGGGGATACAAGGATGGGCACATGAGCGACTGGACGGCCTTCGGTCGGGTCGACGAGGACGGCACCGTGTACGTCAAGACGTCCGCGGGCGAGCGGGCCGTCGGGTCATGGCAGGCGGGCACGCCCGAGGAGGGCCTGGCGCACTTCGCGCGTCGCTTCGCCGACCTCGTCACAGAAGTCGATCTCATCGAGGCCCGGCTCGCCAGCGGCGCGGCCGACGCGGGCCACTCGCTGAGCTCGCTGCGCCGGCTGCGCGGCTCGCTCGACGAGGCGCACGTCGTCGGCGACATCGACGGGCTCGGCGCCCGGCTCGACAAGCTCACGGGCGTCGCCGAGGAGAAGGCCAACGAGGCGCGCGCCGCGCGCGACGCCGCCCGCGTCGAGGCCCTCGCCGCGAAGACGGCGCTGGTCGAGGAGGCGGAGAAGATCGCCAACGAGTCGACCCAGTGGAAGTCCTCGGGCGACCGGCTGCGCCAGATCCTCGACGAGTGGAAGCTCATCAAGGGCGTCGACAAGAAGGCCGACGGCGAGCTGTGGAAGCGCTACGCCGCCGCGCGGGACGGGTTCACCCGCCGCCGGGGCGCCCACTTCGCCAACCTCGACTCCCAGCGTAAGCAGGCCACCGGGCAGAAGGAACACCTGGTCACCGAGGCCGAGTCGCTGGCCACCTCGACCGAGTGGGCGGCCACCGCCAACCGGCTCAAGGAGCTCATGTCCGAATGGAAGGCCGCGCCGCGCGCCAGCAAGGAGGTTGAGCAGCGCCTGTGGGAGCGGTTCCGCGCCGCGCAGGACGCGTTCTTCACCCACCGCAGCGAGGTGTTCTCCGCCCGCGACAACGAGCAGAAGGCCGCGCTGGAGAAGCGGCAGGAGCTGCTCTCGCAGGCCGAGGCCATCGATGTGGACGCCGACCCGCGCGCCGCGCAGGCCGCGCTGCGCGAGATCCAGGGCCACTGGCACGACACCGGCCGGGTGCCGCGCGAGGCGGCCGCCAGCCTCGACCGCCGGCTGCGCGCCGTGGACGACAAGGTCCGCGCCGCGATGGAGTCGGCGTGGCGGCGCACCACGCCCGAGTCCAGCCCGCTGCTGGCGCAGATGCGTGAGCAGGTGGCCGAGGCGGAGCAGCGCCTCGCCCGCGCCCAGACCGCCGGCGACGCCAAGCGCATCCGCGAGGCCCAGGCCGCCCTGGACCAGAAGCGGCAGTTCCTCAAGCTGGCCGAGCACAGCGGCTGACGGGCCGAGCAGCGCTTTTCTGCGCGGGCCGGAAGCTCCGATCAACAGCCTGACCTGCGGACGTTCCTCCGTTCGACCGGTCGTTCGACAGGTAAATTTCACTTACCGCATTGACCTGCACGGCTGAGGCCGTGCAGGTCAATGCGTTATGTCCCGCGTTACACCCGGGACATCGGTGATGTTGCGCGTTGACGCCCGAAGCTGGCCAGCAAAAGGATTGCGTCGAGCCCCCACGTGCCCCCTGTCCCTGGGCACCGGTCCGGGCCCGTCCACGCAACCATGCTGAAGGGTTCCTCCCCATGGCCATAAACCTCAGGGCCGGCAGCCGCCGCAAACGGTGGATCGCCGGGGCTAGCGCGCTCACGGCGGTCGCCGCCGGCACGCTGATCGCCATGACCGTCGCGGCCGGCCCGGCCACGGCGGCCGCTGCCGGCACCGGCGTCGGCTACCTGCGCACCAGCGGTAACAAGATCGTTGACAGCACCGGTGCCACGGTGCGTATCACCGGTATCAACTGGTTCGGCATGGAGACCGACAACAAGACCTTCCACGGTCTGTGGGCCTCCGCCACGTGGAAGCAGCAGATCGACAAGATGGCGTCGCTCGGCTACAACACGCTGCGGATCCCGTTCTCCAACGACTCCGCCAAGGAGGGCGTGACCGCCACCAGCGTCAACACGGCCTCCAACCCGGACCTGGTCGGGCTCACGTCGATGCAGATCCTGGACAAGGTCATCGACTACCTGGGTCAGAAGGGCATGCGGGCGATCCTGGACCGCCACCGCCCGACGTCGGCCGGCCAGAGCGCCCTCTGGTACACCTCCACGGTCTCCGAGGCGACCTGGATCAACGACTGGAAGTGGCTGGCCGCGCGCTACGCGGGCAACACCACGGTCATCGGCGCCGACCTGCACAACGAGCCGCACGCCGACGGCACCAACCCGGCCGCGACCGGCGCGTGCTGGGGCTGCGGCGACACCACCCGCGACTGGCGCCTGGCGGCCGAGCGGGCCGGCAACGCGATCCTCGGGGTGAACCCGAACTGGCTGATCTTCGTCGAGGGTGTGAGCTGCCCGAGCGGTGGCCTGTCGAACGTCTGGGACAACGACACCAGCAACGACGAGGACTGCGGCTGGTGGGGCGGCAACCTGTCCAAGGCCGGCGAGTTCCCGGTGCGGCTGAACGTGGCCAACCGCCTCGTCTACTCCCCCCACGAGTACGCGACGTCGGTGTACCACCAGAAGTGGTTCGACGACCCGACCTTCCCGGCGAACATGCCGGCGATCTGGGACAAGTACTGGGGCTACCTCTACAAGCAGAACATCGCCCCGATCATGATGGGTGAGTTCGGCACGACGATGCAGGCCGCCGTCGACAAGACGTGGCTCATCGAGCTCATGAAGTACACGGGTACGGGCGCCGACGGCATGTCGTTCACGTACTGGTCGTGGAACCCGAACTCGGGTGACACGGGCGGCATCGCGCTCGACGACTGGATCAGCATCAACACGGAGAAGCAGGCCATCCTGCAGCCGTACCTGATCGCGCCGGTGCCCGGCGGCTCGACGGTCGGCCCGACGGGCCCTGGCCCGACCAGCGCCGTCGTGACCAGCCGCGTGCCGACCAGCTCGGTCGTCACCAGCCGGCCGCCGACCAGTTCGGTCGTCACCAGCCGGCCCCCGACCAGCTCGGTCGTCACGACCCGACCCCCGACCAGCGCGGTCGCCACCACCGGCGGTCCCACGGGCGCCTGCTCGGCCACGGTGAAGATCACCAGCTCGTGGCAGGGCGGCTGGCAGGGCGAGGTCACGGTCAAGGCCGGCAGCGCCGCGATCAACGGCTGGACGGTGACCGGCACCATCAGCGGCATCACCCAGGCATGGAACGCCACGCTCACCACCAGCGGCTCCACCATCACGGCGAAGAACCTGAGCTGGAACGGCTCGCTCGCGGCCGGTGGCACGGCGAGCTTCGGGTTCCTCTCCAGCGGCACGGCGTCCACCCCGGCGCTCACCTGCACCAGCCCGTGACNGGGGGGGCGGGCCCCCCCCATCATCATTTCCGCAGGACGACCGGCGAAAAGTGTTATGTGCATCGATGGTTGCTGGGGGAAAGCGCTTACCATACGATGGGCCGGTGGGAGCCCTCAGGCCCGTGGCCCCGGGCAGCCATGGGCGCCGCGCCGACGTCCCCCCAGGACGGCGCGTAGCTGAACCAACCAATCACCGTCCACTGTGAAGGCGGAATCCACCATGCTCACCAGACGGCGGCGCTTCGCGCTGCTCGCGGCCAGCTCGGCCGTGGTCCTCGCCGGCACCATCCTCACCGCGACGCAGGCCCAGGCCGCCACCGGCTGCCGCGTCACGTACTCCGTGGCCAGCCAGTGGCCCGGCGGCTTCGGCGGCAACGTCACGCTCACCAACATCGGCGACCCGGTGACGAGCTGGACGCTCACCTGGAGCTTCGGCGCCGGCCAGACGGTCACCCAGGCGTGGAACGCCAACGTGACCCAGAGCGGGTCGAACGTCACGGCCACGAACGTCGGCTACAACGGCTCGCTCGCGACCAACGCGAGCGCCTCGTTCGGCTTCAACGGCTCGTGGAACAACTCGAGCAACCCGGTGCCGACGAACTTCGCCATGAACGGCGTCGCCTGCACCGGCTCGACCACCAACCCGACGACGGGCGGCACCACCACGGGCGGCTCGACCACCCGGCCGCCGACCAGCGCGGCACCCACCACCGGCGCGCCGGTCACCACCGGCAGCACCAACACGACCGGCCTCGTCGGCTGGGCCACCCAGGGCGGCGGCACCACCGGCGGCGGCAGCGCCGCCGTCACCACCGTGACCAGCTCGTCCGCACTGTCCAGCGCCGTATCCGGCACGACGGCCCGGATCGTGCGGGTCTCCGGCACGATCTCCTGCTCCGGCATGATCACCGTCGGGTCGAACAAGACCATCATCGGCAACAGCGGGTCGGCGATCGTCGGTTGCGGCCTGAACGTCTCCAACGCGAGCAACGTCATCATCCGCAACAACACGTTCCGCAACTGGAACGACGACGCGATCAACGTGCAGTACTCGACCCGCGTGTGGATCGACCACAACACGCTGTCCAACGGGTACGACGGCGCCATCGACATCAAGCGGGCGTCGGACTACATCACGGTGTCGTGGAACCTGCTGTTCAGCCACGACAAGGCGATGCTGCTCGGGCACAGCGACGACAACGCCAGTGAGGACCAGGGGCACCTGCGGGTGACCTACCACCACAACTACTTCAACGGCACCAACCAGCGCCACCCGCGGGTGCGCTTCGGCAACCCGGTGCACGTCTACAACAACTACTACTACAACATCGGCAGCTACGGCGTGGCCTCCACCGAGGGCGCGGGCGTGCTCGTCGAGGGCAACTACTTCGAGGGCGTCGACGACCCGTACCACCTGGGTGAGGGTTCGTCGTCGGCCGGCTCGCTGGTGGCCCGCAACAACTACCTGACCGGCTCGGGTTCGGGCCAGACCGGCGGTTCGGTCGCGTCGATCCCGTACCCCTACAGCCTGGACGCCGCCAGTTCGGTGAAGTCCATCGTGCAGTCGGGCGCCGGCGCGGGCAGGATCAGCCTCTGACGCGGCACGGACGGGGCCCGGCGGCGTCGCGCCGCCGGGCCCCGTCCCCCGTCCGTCACCGGGCGATCAGCACTGCCAGAGAATCGTCTTGACGTTCGGGCCCGTGTACACGTACCGGTCCGACACGTAGTACGGGCCGCCCGACGCGGCGTACAGGTTCAGCCAGACGTTGTTCCCGTCGACGGTCTGGCCGTACGTCCAGCAGTCGAACTCGTACACGCGACCGGCCGTCAGCGAGCCGGCCGACGCGTACGCCGTGCTCGGACCCTTGCGGACGGTCAGGTTGGTCGTGGTGTACACCTGCGCGCACATCGCGTAGTAGTCGCTGTACGAGACCGGGTTGCCGTACCCGTCGTGCGGGAACAGGCGGCAGTACTTCACGACGCTCGACACCTTGGTGCCCGCGGCCTGGGCGGGCGTCACCACCAGCGTCGACATGGCGGCGCCGAGGGCGAGCGCGACCATCGCGCGCTTGAGCAACTTCACGGTTTCTCTTCTCCTCCGTACATGACGGCATGATCGGCGTGACCGTACGTTGACGCTCGTACATGCCGCGTACAATCGGCGTACACGTCCGCGCACAGAGGAATCGATGCTGCTCCGGTTCGACCTGCTGGGCCCTCTGGCGGTGTCCGGCGATGGTCGACCGGTCGCGTTGGGCTCGGCCAAGCAGCAGATCGTGCTGGCGGCCCTGGCGCTCCGGCCGGGCGAGATCATCACCGCCGGGGAGCTCGAGTCGATGCTGTGGGGCGACCAGCCGCCCGCGTCGTCCGCCGCGAACGTGCGCACCTACGTACGCGGGCTGCGCCGCGCACTCGGCTGCGGCGAGGGCGAGCGCCGGATCGTCACCGCGGGCGGCGGCTATCTGCTGCGGGTCGGGCCGGACGAACGGGACCTGGACCGGTTCGACGCCCTGGCCACCCGCGGGCGCGAGGCCCTGGCGGCCGGCGACCCGCAGCGCGCCGAGGCCGACCTGGCCGGGGCACTGGCCCTGTGGCGCGGGCCCGCGCTGGCCGGGCTGACGCTCCCCCGGGCGCTCGTGCGTCAGGTGTCCCAGGTGGAGGAACGGCGGCTCCTGACGGAGGAGGACTACGCCGAGGCGCGGCTGGCGGTCGGCGGGCCGGCCGACGTCATCCCCCGGCTGCGCGACCTGCTCGACCGGCAGCCGCTGCGCCAGCGGGCGTGGGCGCACCTGCTGGTCGCCCTCTACCGCAGCGGCGACGTGGCCGGCGCGCTGGCGGCGTTCCAGCAGGCCCGGCAGGTGATCGCGGAGCGGACCGGGATGGACCCCGGGCCGGAGCTGACGCGCCTGCACGACGACATCCTGCACCAGCGGCCCGCCGCCGGCAGCACCGTCGCCACCCGACCCCCGGAACAGCTTCCGCTGGCCGTACCGGGGTTCATCGGGCGGGCCGCCGAGCTGGCGCGGCTCGACGCGGCCGTCGCCACCCGCACCGGCGGGCCGACCACCGTGGTCATCTCGGCCGTGAGCGGGATGGCCGGCGTCGGCAAGACGGCCCTGGCGGTGCACTGGGCCCACCGGGCGGCCGCCGGGTTCCCGGACGGCCAGCTCTACATCAACCTCCGGGGGTACGACGACGGCGACGTGGTCCCGCCCGCCGACGCGCTGGCCGGGTTCCTGGAGGCACTCGACGTGCCGCTCGCCCGCGTCCCGACCAGTCTCGACGCCCGGATGGGGCTGTACCGTGGCCTGCTGGCCGCCCGCGAGATGCTCATCGTGCTCGACAACGCCCGCGACGCCGACCAGGTGCGCCCGCTGCTGCCCGGCGCGGGGCGCTGCGTCGTCGTCGTGACCAGCCGCGACCAGCTCCACAGCCTGGTCGCGGCCGAGGGCGCCCACCCGGTGGCGCTGGACGTACTGACCGACGACGAGTCGCTGTGCCTACTGCGCAACCGGCTCGGCGCCGACCGGCTCGCCGCCGTGCCGGCGGCGGTGGCCGACATGATCGAGGCGACCGGCCGACTCCCGCTGGCGCTGTCGATGGTGGCCGCGCGGGTGGCCACCCGGCCGGCGTTCCTGGGCGACGCGGTCGCCGCCGAACTGCGGCCCGCGCAGGCGCGCCTGGAGGCGCTGGCCGACGGCGACGTGCGGCGCGTGTTCTCCTGGTCGCACCGGGCGCTGAGCCCGGACGCGGCCCAGCTGTTCCGGCTGCTCGGCCTGCACCCGGGGCCCGACCTCACCGCGGACGCCGCCGCCGCGCTGCTCGGCCGGCCGCGGTCGGCCGTCGTCCCGTTGCTGCGCGAGCTGGTCCGGGTCCATCTGCTCACCGAGCTGCTACCGGGGCGGTACGCCTTCCACGACCTGCTGCGGCTGTACGCGGCCGAGCTGGCCCACGCGGCGGAGCAGGCCGACGAACGGCACGCCGCGCGGCACCGGCTCGTCGACCACTACCTGCACAGCGCGTATCCGGCTGCCGTGTTCCTCCAGCCACAGTGGACGGCCGTCGCCCCGGTGCCGGCGTTGCCGACCAACGTGCACGCGCCGCCGGCCGACGCCGACGCGGCGCTGGCCTGGTTCACCGCCGAACACGAGGTGCTGCTGCGGATGGTGCGGCAGGCCGCCGAGACCGGCTTCGAGCCGTACGCGTGCCAGCTCGCCTGGGCGTTGACCACGTATCTCGCGCCGCACGGCCTGTGGCAGGACCAGCTCACGGCGCAGGAGGTCGCCCTCGCCGCGGCGGAGCGGACCGGCGACGTGGCCGCGCAGGCGATGGCGAACCGCCTGGCCGCCCGCGCGGCCTCCCGGCTCGGCGACCACGAAACGGCCGAGCACCGCCTCCAGGTGGCGCTCACGCTGTACGAGGAACTGGGCGACCGGTCCGGCCTGGCCCAGACGCTGCACAACTACACCGAGCAGTGCTTCGTGCTCGGCCGGCTGGACGAGGCGCTCGCGCATGCCCGCGAGACCCTGCGGCTGTACCGGCTGGACGGCAACCGGCCGGGCGAGGGTCGCGCCCTCAACGCCGTGGGGTACCTGTGCGTCATCGCCGGCGACTACCCGCAGGCCATCGCGAGCTGCACCGAGGCGCTCGCCCAGCAGCGCGAGATCGACGACCGCAACGGGCAGGCGGCGACGCTGGACAGCCTCGGCCTGGCCCACCACCGGCTCGGCGACCACGACCGGGCGGTCGGGTGCTTCGAGCAGTCGGTCGCGCTGTTCCGCGACTCCGCCGACCGCTACCACGAGGCGGAGACCCTGGTCCGGCTGGGCGAGGCGCAGGAGGCCCGCGACGACCGCGCGGCGGCCGCCCGGGCCTGGCGGCGCGCCGCGGAGATCTACGACGACCTGGGCGACCCGTCAGCCGACGACGTCCGCCGCCGGCTGACGGACCTCGGCGTCAGCTGACGACCCGCCCGATCTGCTGGGTGATGGTCGGGTCGGTGATCTGCGTGTCCCTCGCGAGCAGCAGGGCCTTGCTGAGGATCACGGCCAGCACCCGGTCCCCCTCGAACGGCAGGAACAGCCCCTTGTCGGTCAGATCGCTGGACTGCTCCGGCACGACGCACAGGTACTGGTCGTCGGGGCTCATGATGAATCCTGTACGTGCGCAGGTCGCCCCGGACCACGAGGAACCTGCCGTCGACGCTCGCCCGGTCGGCGATCGCCAACCGCGGCAGGAGGCGGGTGAGCAGGTCGCGGCGGGGCGGAGGGTCAGCGCCGCGCCCGCATTGTGCTCGGCCACCTCCTGGAACACGCGGCGGCGGATCACCTCCCGCAGGGCCAGACGCTCCTCGAAAGAAGCTCACTGTCGCGATGCCCGCGAACTATAGGGACCTCGACCGACAAGAGCCGGGGATCCAACTACCGCTGTCCGCTGAGCGCGCCTGGACAGGTAGCAGGTCGCGTCAAACCTCGTGTTGCGCGAAAAGTGCGACACAGGTTCCACACGATGTCAGCATTCGTTCAGTGACGCGTGGCGGCGACATGGCGGTCCCGGCACTACGCCGCCGGGACCACCACGAACGAACAGGCGTCGGCGACGTCGCGACCGGACCCTGGCTAGGGCGTCGGGGCGGCGCAGGCGCTCGCCGGCTCGGGCGCCGGAGGCGGTGTGCCGATCGTGGGCAGACCGAGCAGGACGCCGGCCGGGGCCGGCGCCGCCTGCTGCGCCGCCCACGCGTCGCCGGCTCGGGTGTGCCGGTGGGACAGCACGGGGCCGTCGGCGTTGAGGTGGTGCGGGGCGGCGTACGTGACCGTGGTGTGCACGATGTCGCCGGGCCGCATGGACGCGTCGCCGGCGAAGTGCACGAGGCGGCCGTCGCGGGCGCGGCCGGACAGCCGGCCCGTACTCCCGTCCTTGCGGCCCTCGCCGACCGCGACCAGAACCTCGACCGTCTGCCCGACCAGCTTCTTGTTCTCGTCCCAGGAGATGTCCTCCAGGGTCGCGATGAGGCGGTCGTAACGGTCCTGGACCACGGCCTTCGGGATCTGGTCGGGCATGGTCGCCGCCGGCGTGCCGGGCCGGATCGAGTACTGGAAGGTGAAGGCCGAGGAGAAGCGCGCGGCCCGGACCGTCTCAAGAGTGCCGAGGAAGTCCTCCTCGGTCTCGCCGGGGAAGCCGACGATGATGTCCGTGGTGATCGCGGCGTCGGGCATGGCGGCCCGGACCTTGTCGATGATGCCGAGGTAGCGCTCGCGGCGGTAGGAACGGCGCATGGCCTTCAGCACCGTGTCGGAGCCGGACTGCAGCGGCATGTGCAGGCTGTGGCAGACGTTGGGCGTCTCGGCCATCGCCGCGATCACGTCGTCGGTGAAGTCCTTCGGGTGCGGGCTGGTGAACCGGACCCGCTCCAGGCCGTCGATCTCGCCGCAGGCGCGCAGCAGCTTGCCGAACGCGTACCGGTCGCCGAACTCCACGCCGTACGAGTTGACGTTCTGGCCGAGCAGGGTGACCTCGAGGGCGCCGGCGTCGACGAGCGCGCGGACCTCGGCGAGGATGTCGCCGGGGCGGCGGTCCTTCTCCGTCCCGCGCAGGCTCGGCACGATGCAGAACGTGCAGGTGTTGTTGCAGCCCACGGAGATCGACACCCAGCCGGCGTAGGTGGACTCGCGGCGGGTCGGCAGGGTCGAGGGGAAGACCTCCAGCGACTCCAGGATCTCGACCTGGGCCTCCTCGTTGTGCCGGGCGCGCTCGAGCAGCGCGGGCAGCGAGCCGATGTTGTGCGTGCCGAACACGACGTCGACCCAGGGCGCCCTGCGGGTGATCTCGCCGCGGTCCTTCTGGGCCAGGCAGCCGCCGACGGCGATCTGCATGCCGGGGTTCGCGGTCTTGACCGGCCGCAGGTGGCCGAGGTTGCCGTAGAGGCGGTTGTCGGCGTTCTCGCGCACGGCGCAGGTGTTGAAGACGACCACGTCGGGCGTGCCACCATCAACCCGGACATATCCGGCGTCGTCGAGGAGACCGGAGATGCGCTCGGAGTCGTGCGCGTTCATCTGGCAGCCGTAGGTGCGCACCTCATATGTACGCGGCGCCGAAGCTGGGGTAGTCATGACGGTAGTAAGGGTAGCCGCGACGATCGGAGCAGTGCATGTGCCGCAGCATCAAGACCCTCCGCGAGCCGTTCACCGAGGATGTCACGGCCGATGACATCGAGGCCGCCGCCCTGCAGTACGTCCGAAAGATCTCCGGATTCCGCCGCCCGGCCGCCCACAACGCCGAGGCCTTCGACAGGGCGGTCGCCGCGGTCACGGCCGCGACGCGCGAGCTGCTGGAAAACCTGGAGGTACGGGGTTCGCGCCCGCCATCCGTTTCCACCCGGTGAGTACGCTGTGAGCCGGCTGGGTGAATTGGGGCGCGTTATCACACTGTGATGCCGGCGTGCGGCGCCCGTCGCATGTGCACCTTTAGAGTTGATCGCAGCCAGCCGGACGGTCGACGAGGGGGCGCCGAATGACGGACAGCGCGGCGGAGCCGCTCATCCTCATGTCGGGCGTCAACAAGCACTTCGGCCAGCTCCACGTGCTGCGTGACGTGGACCTCGCCGTCGCGCGTGGCGAGGTGGTCGTCGTCATCGGCCCGTCCGGGTCGGGCAAGTCGACGCTGTGCCGGGCCATCAACCGCCTGGAGCCCATCGACTCCGGCGAGATCCGCTTCGACGGCGTGCCCCTGCCCGCCGAGGGCCGCTCGCTGGCGCGGCTGCGCAGCGAGGTCGGCATGGTCTTCCAGTCGTTCAACCTGTTCCCCCACCGCACGGTCCTGGACAACGTGACCATGGGTCCGATCCGGGTCCGCGGGGAGAGGACGGCCGTCGCGCGCGAGCGTGCCATGGCCCTGCTCGACCGGGTCGGCATCGCCGACCAGGCGAAAAAGATGCCGGGCGCGCTGTCGGGCGGCCAGCAGCAGCGGGCGGCGATCGCCCGGGCGTTGGCCATGCGCCCCAAGGCCATGCTCTTCGACGAGCCCACGAGCGCGCTCGACCCCGAGATGGTCGGCGAGGTGCTCGCGGTCATGACCGACCTCGCGACCGAGGGCATGACGATGGTCGTGGTCACCCACGAGATGGGCTTCGCCCGGCACGCCGCCAACCGGGTGATCTTCATGGCCGACGGCCAGCTCCTGGAGGACGCGCCGCCCGCCGAGTTCTTCGGCAACCCGCGCACCGAGCGGGCCCGCGACTTCCTTTCCAAGATCTTGACGCACTGACCGCATCGACTTGGGCCGTCCCCCGGGCGCCCATCGAGAGAGGGAGAGTGAATGAGAATCAAGCAGGTGGCGGCCGTGGTGGCACTGGCCGCTCTGGCCATCGCCCCGGCCGCGTGCGGCAAGGAGGGCACCCCCACGCCGAGCACGCCGGGCGGTGGGGGCGCGGCTCCCGTGAGCGACGCGTGCGTCGACACCGGCCTCACCAACACCCCGGCGACCCCGACAATCACGGGCAGCCCGACGTACGACAAGGCCAAGACCGCGGGCAAGATCGTGATCGGCGTGAAGTTCGACCAGCCGAACCTGGGCTACAAGGACACCCAGGGCAAGCGGTGCGGCTTCGACATCGAGATCGCCCGCCTGCTGGCCAGCAAGCTGGGCTTCGACGAGTCCAAGATTGAGTACAAGGAGATCCCGTCCGCCAACCGGGAGACCGAGATCAAGGGCGGCGGCATCGACTACTACGTCGGGACGTACTCGATCACCGACAAGCGCAAGGCGGACGTCTCGTTCGCGGGGCCCTACTTCATCGCCGGGCAGGACCTGCTCGTCCGCAAGGACGACACGGCCATCACCGGCAAGGAGACGCTGCAGGGCAAGAAGGTCTGCTCGGTGACCGGCTCGACGCCGATCCAGCGGGTCCGCGACGAGAAGCTCACGGACGCGGCGAACATCTCGGAGTTCAAGACGTACTCCGAATGTGTGTCCCAGCTGCTCGACGGCAAGACGGACGCGGTGACCACCGACGACGCGATCCTCAAGGGGTACGCGGCGCAGCGCCCCGACAAGCTCAAGGTGGTCGGCAAGCCGTTCAGCACCGAGAAGTACGGCATCGGCCTGGCGCACGACGACAAGGCGCTGCGCGACTTCATCAACGACACGCTCGACGCCGCCTTCAAGGACGGCACCTGGCAGAAGATCTACGACGCGACGCTGGGCAAGTCGGGCTCGCCGGCGACGGCGCCGCCGCTCGAGCGGTACTGAGTTTCGTGGTGGGGTGCGGCGCGGGCCGGTAGGCCCGCGCCGCACCCGACGTGGGGAGAGGCATGGGCACGTTCTTCGCGGTGCTGACCGACAACTGGCACGACTTCGCGCGCGGCTTCGGCGCCACGATCCGCCTGTTCCTCATCGCGGGCGTGGCCAGCCTCGTGGGGGGCACGCTGCTGGGCGCGATGCGGGTGTCCCCCATCCCGGCGCTGCGCGCCTTCGGCGCGACGTACGTCAACCTGATCCGCAACACGCCCCTGACGCTGGTCTTCGCGTTCATGGTGTTCGCCGTGCCGAAGCTCGGCGTGAACATCGACTACCTGCCGAGCGCGCTCGTCGCGCTGTCGGTCTACACGGCGGCGTTCGTCTGCGAGGTGGTCCGCTCCGGCGTCAACACCGTGCCGAACGGGCAGGCCGAGGCCGCCCGGGCGCTGGGCATGGGCTTCGGGCAGGTGCTCGGGCACGTGGTCCTGCCGCAGGCGCTGCGCGCCATGGTGGCGCCGATGGTCAGCGTGTTCATCGCCATGCTGAAGAACACGACCATCGCGGCCGGCTTCTCGGTCTTCGAGGCCGGCGCCATCCCGGAGTACCTGTCCGAGCGCGGCGAGAACCGGTTCGCGGTGCTGGTCTGGATCACGATCGGCTTCCTCGTCATCATCGTCCCGCTGGCGCTGCTGCAGCGGTCCATGGAGAACAGACTGCGGGTCGTTCGATGAGCGTTCTCTACGATCTTCCGGGGCCGCGGGCGCGGCGGCGCAACGCCGTCATCGGCGTGCTGTCCACGGCCGGGATCGCGGCGCTGGTGGCCTGGATCGTCTACCGGTTCTGGGAGACCGGTCAGTTCGAGGCGATCAAGTGGGAGCAGTTCCAGTACGAGGCCGTGCAGCGGGAGATTCTCGCCGGCCTGGGCAACACGCTCAAGGCGGCCGGCCTCGCGGCGGTGCTGGCCTCGCTGTTGGCGGTGCTGCTGGCCGCGGGCCGGCTGTCCGACCGGGCCGTGCTGCGCGCGCCGGCCACGACCGTGGTGGAGTTCTTCCGCGCCGTACCGCTGCTGATTCTGATCTTTTTCGGGTACTACGTGCCGCTGCAGTTCGGGTGGCACATCGACACGCTGTGGGCGCTCGTGCTGGGGCTGACGCTCTACAACGGGGCCGTGCTCGCCGAGATCCTGCGCGCCGGCATCAACGCGGTGCCGCGCGGGCAGAGCGAGGCGGCGTCCTCCCTGGGGCTGCGCAAGGCCCAGCTCCTGCGGCTGGTGCTGCTGCCGCAGGCGTTCCGGGCGATGCTGCCGGCGCTGGTCAGTCAGTTCGTCGTGCTGCTCAAGGACACCGCGCTCGGCTTCATCGTCACGTACCCGGAGCTGTTGTGGGTCGGCAAGCAGATCGGCGGGCGGCTCGCCTTCGACGTGCCGTACGTCCCTGCGTACCTGGTGATCGGTGCGATCTACGTCAGCATCTGCGGAGCATTGTCGGTCTTCGCCTGGTGGTTACGTAAACGTTTGCGTTAGCGGGCGACCTCGCTGGAACGCGACTCGCGCACGACGGTGACGCGGATCTGGCCGGGGTAGGTCAGCTCCTCCTCGATCTGCTTGGCCACGTCGCGGGCCAGCACCGAGGCGCCGATGTCGTCCACGTCGTCCGGGCGCACCATGACCCGGATCTCGCGGCCCGCCTGCATCGCGAAGACCTTCTCCACGCCCTGCTTGGCCGAGGCGATCTCCTCGATGCGCTCCAGCCGCTTCACGTACGCCTCGAGGCTCTCCCGGCGGGCGCCGGGACGACCGCCCGAGCACGCGTCCGACGCCTGCGTCAGGACCGCCTCCAGCGTCTGCGGGGCGACCTCGTTGTGGTGCGCCTCGATCGCGTGCACGACCTCGTCGGCCTCGCCGTACTTGCGGGCCAGGTCCGCGCCGATGAGGGCGTGGCTGCCCTCCACCTCGTGGGTGAGCGCCTTGCCGATGTCGTGCAGGAACGCGCACCGCTTGATGAGCTGCGGATCCAGCCGCAGCTCGGCGGCCATGATGCCGGCGATGTGCGCGGTCTCCACCAGGTGCTTGAGCACGTTCTGGCCGTAGCTGGTGCGGTAGCGCAGCCGGCCCAGGTGGGTCATCAGCTCCGGGTTCATGTCGGTGATGCCGACCTCGACGAGCGCCTCCTCGGCCGCCCGGTCGCACATCCGCTCCACCTCGTGCCGGGCGCCCTCGTAGACCTCCTCGATGCGGTGCGGGTGGATGCGGCCGTCGAGGACGAGCTTCTCCAGCGTGAGCCGGCCCACCTCGCGGCGGACCGGATCAAAACACGACAGCAGCACCGCCTCGGGGGTGTCGTCGATGATGAGGTTGACGCCGGTGACCGACTCGAAGGCGCGGATGTTGCGGCCCTCGCGGCCGATGATGCGGCCCTTCATCTCGTCGGTCGGCAGGTGCAGCACGCTGACCACGCTCTCGGCGGTCTGCTCGCTGGCGACCCGCTGGATGGCGTCGACGACGATGTGCCGGGCCCGCTGCTCGGCCGTGGCCCGCGCGTCGTGCTCGATGTCGCGGACGAGGATCGCCGCGTCGCGCTTGGCCTGACCCTCGATCGAGTCGATGAGCTCGGTGCGGGCGGACTCGACGGAGAGCCCGCCGATGCGCTCCAGTTCCCGCTTGTACGTGTCCTCCGCCGTCGCCAGCTCGGCCTCCCGCACGACCAGCGCGGACTCGCGGTCGGCCAGGTCGACGTCGTGGGCGGTGGAGCGGCGGTCGCGCTCGGCGAGGCGCTCGGCCTCGTCAGCCAGGAGACGTTCGCGCTCGTCGAGCCGGCGCTGCCGGCGCTCGGCGTCCGCGGCCTGCTCCCTGGCCACGGCGGTCAGGCTGGCGACCTCGCGCTCACCGGCCCGCCGGGCGGCCACGCGGGCCTGCTCGGCATCGTGGTCGGCCTGCTTGTGGGCCCGCTCCAGCAGCCCGTCGGCCTCCGTACGGGCGGCGGCCAGGATGCGCTGGGCCTCCGTGCGCGCGGCGGCTGCCTCGGTGCGGGCCGCGGCCGCCTCAGCCTTCGCCGCGGCCGTCTCGGTCAGCGCGTCGTCGGCGGTCCGTCGCGCCTTCTCCGCCTGGCGGATCGCGTCGTCGGCGCGCTGACGCGCCCGCTCGTCCGCTTCGCTCCTGCCGGCGGTGGTGGCCGTTGGCGCGGCGGCGCCGGCGTCGAGTCGCCGCAGCACGCGCATAACCAGCGCGCCACCGGCGATGACCAGAACCGCGAGCGCCACAACCGCGAACGTGAGCACGATCTCCAGCGGAGCCACCGTCGCCTCCCCTCCCGTGCCCGCCGCCCGGTTCGAACGACGCGCCATGTTGGATCGGGAGTCCTACGGCCACCGCGGTGCTGTGCTTCGGGGACGACTGGTACTGCGAGCGTCCGCGTCCGTGCCGCGTCACCCGTGTGCGGTGTCCGAACTGGTCGGAACCCTGGGTCGCGGCGTCGACCGCCGGTGGGGGTGTCCCCCGGTCGGTCCGGGCGCCCGGCGTCGCCGTGCCGTGCGCAGCGGTGCACTCACCTTCCGTATCGCCCCGGCAGCGGGAAGTAACGCCAACCCCGCGCCGCCTGCGATGCGGCTCCTATTGATGTTATTTTGTTACGCGATCTATGTTGTGCGGTTGTTCCGCGGTGGTGTCTGACTCCCGGTAACGCGAGGCTAGGCGCCAGATGCCGCTCCGGTCAAGGACCCATGATCCGGCACTAGTCGGGACGTACGTCGCGTCCGTACCGCATCCACGGGTCGTAACTGTTCCCACCTGCGGGTGAACTCTAACGACCCGTCGGAAACGCGCACTCCCGCACGGAACGACAATTCGCCCACCGTCCCACCTCGTGGCAAGTCCGGCCGCCGGAAGCCGCAGGGTGGCGTGCGCGCAGGGCGTCCGCACGATGCGCACCTGCGGCTTGCCTACCCGTTCGTCCGCACAGCTGGCGGGGCAGGTCGCGCCTCGCAGAACGTGCGCGTGCGGCGGAGCGCCAGACGTGGCGCCCCGCCAGATGTGCGCATCTGGCGGGGCGGGCAGCGTGGTGCGGCTACGGGTGGCGGCCGAGGGCGCGTCAGTCGGGGTCGGTGGCTTCCAGGGCCGCCGTGAGGGCGTCCGCGTCGACCTCGTCGGCGAAGGTGGCTGTCTGTTCGCGGTCGGCCATGGCCTGCTTGACGACGCGCACGGCCAGACCGGGTGGGTAGCCCTTGCGGGCGAGCATGCCGACGAGGCGGCGGAAGGCGGCATCGGGGGCGCCGCGTTCGGTGCGGAGCCTGCGGTCGACCAGGTCGCGGGCGGTGCGGGCCTCGGTGTCGTCGTCGAGGTCGGCGAGCGCCTCGCTGATCGCGGCGTTGTCGACGCCCTTGCGGCGCAGTTCGCTGCCGAGGGCCCGGCGGGCCAGGCCACGGCCGGAGTGCCGGCTGTTCACCCAGGCGCGGGCGAACGCCTCGTCGTCGACCATGCCGACGTCGCGGTAGCGCTCCAGGACCTCGTCGGCGATGTCGTCCGGCACGCCGCGCGCGCGCAACGCGGTCGCCAGCTCGGCGTGCGTGCGCGGGCGCACGGACAGCTGGCGCAGGCAGATCTCGCGCGCCCGCTCCGCCCACTCGGCGGGCGTGCGTTCACGCTCCTCGCTGGTCGCGTCGGCGCCGGACGGACGTGGCGACCGGGCATCGTCCAGGGCGTCCGGTGTATCCGCGCCCGTCGGCGCGGGGCGGGAGGCCCGGCGCCGACCGGACGGGAACGAGCCGGCGGCGGCACGGGGCGGGGCGGCATCCCAGCCCCGCCCCGTGCGCGCGCCGCGTCGTCGGGGTGGCACGACGGTGACCGTCCGGATCAGAAGTCGACCGGCGGCAGGGCCGGGCCGGCGGCGTCGGACGGGCTGGTGCCCACGCCGAGCTTCTCCAGGATCTTCTTCTCGATCTCGGCGGCGACGTCCGGGTTCTCCTTGAGGAAGTTGCGGGCGTTCTCCTTGCCCTGCCCCAGCTGGTCGCCCTCGTACGTGTACCAAGCGCCGGACTTGCGGATGATGGCCTGCTCGACGCCCACGTCGATGAGGGAGCCCTCGCGGGAGATGCCCTTGCCGTACATGATGTCGAACTCGGCCTGCTTGAACGGCGAGGCGACCTTGTTCTTGACGACCTTGACCTTGGTGCGGTTGCCGACCGCGTCGGTGCCGTCCTTGAGGCTCTCGATGCGGCGCACGTCGAGGCGCACCGACGAGTAGAACTTCAGCGCGCGGCCACCCGTCGTGGTCTCGGGGCTGCCGAACATGACGCCGATCTTCTCGCGGAGCTGGTTGATGAAGATGGCCGTGGTGCCGGTGCTGTTGAGCGCGCCGGTCATCTTGCGCAGCGCCTGGGACATGAGGCGGGCCTGCAGGCCGACGTGGCTGTCGCCCATCTCGCCCTCGATCTCGGCGCGCGGCACGAGCGCGGCGACCGAGTCGATGACGATGAGGTCGATGGCGCCGGAGCGCACCAGCATGTCGGCGATCTCGAGGGCCTGCTCGCCCGTGTCGGGCTGGGAGACCAGGAGCGCGTCGGTGTCGACGCCCAACGCCCGCGCGTACTCCGGGTCGAGGGCGTGCTCGGCGTCGATGAACGCCGCGATGCCGCCGGCCCGCTGGGCGTTGGCGATCGCGTGCAGCGACACCGTGGTCTTGCCGGAGGACTCCGGACCGTAGATCTCGACGATGCGGCCGCGCGGGTAGCCGCCCACGCCGAGCGCCACGTCGAGCGCGATGGAGCCGGTGGGGATCACGGACATCTGGGTCACGGGGCGCTCCCCGAGCCGCATCACGGACCCCTTGCCGAACTGTTTGTCGATCTGCGCGAGGGCGAGCGTGAGCGCCTTCTCGCGGTCAGGCACACCAGCCATGTCTGCCACCCCTGAGTTCGCGGTCTTCGTAGTCTTCTTCGTCGTCACGCGGGACACGTTATGCGGCGGGTCCGACAGAATCAGCAGCCGTCAGCTGATCTGTGGACGGGCACGCACCCTGTGGACAATACCCGTACACGTGTACGACGCAAGCCGACGCGCGCGGAAACTCAGTGCAGCCGGGTCGGGATCCGGTCGGGGTAGGCGGCCACCACGGCGCGCCACACGACCACGGTGTCCGTGCCGGCGGCCAGGGCCTGCCGGATGGTGCGCCCACCGAGCTGGGGCAGCACCTGGTCACTGGCGAGACTCGCCGCGTACCCCACGCCGAACGCCTCTTCCAACCGCGCCCAGAAGTCAGTCAGTCGCACCGCTCATCGCCCCCTCGTGAACACGCAGCAACCGTACGGCGGCCGCCAGCAGCGGCACCAGCAGGAGTGCGGCGAGCAGCGTGAGCGTCGGGTACGACGACCAGGTCAGCACCAGCCCGGACAGCGCCCCCGCGAGCGCCCCGGACATCCCCATGATCAGATCGGACACGCCCTGCACGGCCGGCCGGTTGTCGTCGCCGACCGACTCGGACAACAGGGTCGAACCAGCCACCATCGTGCCGGACCAACCCATTCCCAGCAGGGTGAGGCCGATGCCGAGGAGCACGGGGTCGTGCCCCGCGGTGCCCGCCACCGCGCACGCGGCCAGCTGCAACCCCACCCCGCCCAGGATCACCGCGATCCGCCCGATCCGGTCGGTGAGCCACCCGGTGATCAGCGATATCCCGTACATGCCGGCGATGTGCACGCTGAGCACGATCCCCACGATGCGCAGCACGTCGCCGTGCGCCTGCTCGCCGATGCGCACCGGTGTCATCGTCATCACCGCGATCATCACGGTGTGCCCGACGGTCACGGCCGCGAGCCCCAGCCGGGCCCGCGGCGCCGCGGCCACCTCGCGCAGGGCCGCACCGAACCCGCGCCGCGGCGCGCTCACCGTCCGCTCATTTTCCGGAGTACGGGCGACAGCACGCGCCAGTGCCAGCGGATCCGGTCGCAGCAGCGCCCACACGAGCAGCCCGGCCACGGCGAAGGCGACCACGCTGAGCCCGAACGGACCGGCGAGCCCGGCCGCGCCGTGGTCGCGGCCCACCTCGTCCGCCCAGGGCGCGAGGTTGGGCCCCGCGACCGCGCCGACCGTGCTGGCCCAGACCACGATCGACAGGTGCCGGCCGCGCCGGTCGGCCGGCGCGAGGTCCATGGCGGAGTAGCGGACCTGCAGGTTTGCGGTCGAGCCGCCGCCGAACAGGAACAGGCCGAGGAACAGCAGGGGCAGCGAGGAGCGGGCGGCCGCGGCGACGACGAGGACCGCGCCGACCGTGCCGGCCACGTACGCCAGCAGCAGGCCCGGCCGGCGGCCGCGGGCGCGCATCAGGCGGGCGACGGGCAGGGCGAGCAGCGCGCTGCCGACGACGAAGGCGCTCTGCCCGAACCCGGAGACGGCGGTGCCGCCCAACCGTGCGGCGAGCAGCGCGCCGACCGTGATGCCCGTCGCGACGCCGACGCCGCCGACGATCTGGGTGGCGGACAGCAACCCGAGCGTGCGGCGCTGCACCCGCGCCAGGCGTCGGCTATCCACCACAGTGGACGGAACGGACTCCTCGGTGATCAGCACGACGAGGAGACTACGCCCAGGCTATGACGTCATGGTGAGGGCGAGGACGCCCAGCACGCCCAGGATCGCGACGAGGGTGAGGGTCCACCGGGCGACGGCGTGGCGGCGGCGCACCCAGGCGGCGACGGCGAACACCAGGAACGTGACGAGCCCGAGCGGCGCGTAGTAGAGCGCCAGCAGTCCGCCCGAGAGCAGCGCGAAGACCAGGAAGATGATGTCGTCCCGGTCGATGCCGTGGCCGTCGGCCGGGTAGTCGTCAACGGACTCACCGTAGGAGTCGTCGAAGGAATCGTCGTAGGAATCCTCGGCGAACCGATCGACGCGCGTCGCCATGTCCGGCTCGCCACGTTCATCCATGACGCGCAGTCTGTCGCAACGGACGCCTGTTGCCAAGCCGGCGGTGGACGGTGGTCAGAGGCGGCGGGTCGTGGCCACCGTGCGGTACCACTCGGCGCTGGCCTTCGGGGTGCGCTTCTGGGTCCGGTAGTCGACGTAGGTGATACCCCAGCGCTGGGCGTAGCCCTCGGCCCACTCGAAGTTGTCCAGCAACGACCACACGTGGTAGCTCTCCAGGCGTACCCCCGATTGGACCGCACGGAGCGCGGCCGCGAGGTGATCGCGCAGGAAGGCGATGCGCGGCGTGTCGTTGATCTTTCCGTCGGCGTCCGGGACGTCGTCGACGGGGATGCCGTTCTCGGTGATGGTGAGCGGGATGTCACCGTAGTCCCGCTTGATCCGGGTGAGTATGTCGAACAGGCCGTCCGGGTGGATCTGCTGCCAGCTCGCCACCGACGTGGGCTTCACCTGCGCCTGGTCGCCGGAGGACGTGACGTAGATCGGGTTGTAGTACTGCACGGCGAGCAGGTCGACCGGCGAGCTGATGACCTTCAGGTCCTCGGCGCGGATCGCGGCGCGCACGGGCTCGTCCGGCGCCCACTGCTCCACGATGTCGCCCGGGTAGCCGCCCTTGAGGATCGGGTCGAGGTAGAGGCGGTTCTCCACGCCGTCGGCCAGCAGCGCCGCCCGCCGCGCGGAATCGCTGTCGGTGGCCGGGTACGCCGGGGAGAGGTTGAGCGCCGGCCCGATGCGGCCCTTGTCGCCCGAGGCCCGGTACGCCTGCACGGCCAGCCCGTGCGCCAGCAGCAGGTGGTGCGCCACCACCAGGGACGCCCGGGCGTCCTGCTTGCCGGGGGCGTGGACGCCGTACCGGTAGCCGACCTGCACGACCGTCTTGGGCTCGTTGAGCGTCAACCAGGTGGGCACCCGGTCGCCGAGGGCGCCGTAGAGGACCTCGGCGTAGTCGGCGAACCAGCCGGCGCAGTCGCGGTTCTCCCAGCCCCCGCGGTCCTGCAGCGCCTGGGGCAGGTCCCAGTGGAACATCGTCGCCATCGGCGCGATGCCCCGCTCGCGCAGGCCGTCGACGAGGCGCTTGTAGAAGTCGAGGCCCTTCTGGTTGACCGCGCCGGCGCCGGTGGGCAGCACCCGCGACCACGAGATGGAGAACCGGTAGGAGCCGAGGCCCAGGGACTTGACCAGATCGAGGTCCTCCGCCCAACGATGGTAGTGATCAGCCGCTACGTCCCCGTTGTCGTTGTTGCGCACGTTGCCGCCCGCGTGGCTGAACGTGTCCCAGATGGACGGACCTCGGCCGTCCTCGGCCGCCGCGCCCTCGATCTGGTACGCCGAGGTGGCCGCGCCGAACACGAACGTGTCCGGGAAGGTCAGCCCGAGCGGCCCGGTGGCGGTCGGCAGCGGCTGGGACGGCGGGTCGGCGTCGCACGCCCCCAGCGCGGCACCCCCGACCGAGGCGGCCGCCGCGACAGCGGCCCCGCGCAGCAGCGCGCGGCGCGACAAGCGCCTGTATGCCGGAGATGTCATGGTTTCTCCTTATGTGGGTAGGGCGATCACGATGCCGAGTCACGAACGGGTCGCCGGGTTCCGGCGCGGCTACGATCGCTTCAGCTGTCTACCACCGACGTGATGTGGTAGACCTTCGCCGAGCGAGCGCGACCGACCGGAAGGAACGAAGAACGCAGATGGCCACGCAGATGAACGGGCACGCACCCGTGCCGGTTCCCGCGCGGTCCCCCGTCAACGACGACCGCGCCACGGTCCGGTCCCCCCAACGGCTACGCGTGCTCCTGGTCGAGGACGACGAGCAGGACGCGATGATCGTGCAGGACGAACTGGCGGTCGCGAACGCCCCGATCGACGTCATCCAGGCGACCACCATCGCGCAGGCACGCCGCCTGCTGCACGACGTCGACTGCGTCCTGCTGGACCTGGGCCTGCCCGACGCGCAGGGCCTGGCCGCCCTCGAGCAACTGCTCACCGTGGCCGACCGCACTGCCGTCTGCGTCCTCACCGGCCTCGGCGACGAGGCCCTGGGCATGGAGGCCGTCGCGCGCGGCGCCGAGGACTACCTGATCAAGGGTCAGGTCGACGGGGCCGGACTGTCCCGGGCCCTGCACTACGCCGTCTCCCGCAAGCGCCTCGACGAGAACGCCCTGCGGCTGCGCGAGATCGAGATGCGTCAGCAGGAGTCGGCCCGGCTCGAACGCGGCCTGCTGCCCCAGCCGGTCAAGACGAACGACGCCATCGGCCTGCACATGTTCTACCGCCCCGGCCGGCACAGCGCGACGCTCGGTGGCGACTTCTACGACGTCGTCCAGACCGGCCACGACCGGATCGACCTGATGGTCGGCGACGTGGCGGGGCACGACATCGACGAGGCCGCGCTCGGCGTCATGCTCCGCGTCGCCTGGCGCGCCCTCACCCTCGCCGGCGTCCCGGAGGACAGCGTGCTCGCCGCCGTCGAGCAGGTGCTCGTCACCGAGCGCTCGGCCGAGGAGATCTTCGCGACCGTCGCGACCGTCACGGTCGATCTGGCCCAGTCCCGGATCGCGGTACGGTTGGCCGGGCACCCCCCGCCGCTGCTCATCACGAACGGCCGGTGCCGCCCCCTGCCGGCCGCGTTCGGCACCGTGCTCGGCGTCCTACCCGGTGCTATCCGTCCGACCGCGCACGTCGACCTGGACTCGGAGGACTGGTCCTTGCTCATGTACACCGACGGGCTCATCGAGGGCCGGTACGGCGACGGCGGCGAGCGCCTGGGCGTCGAACGGCTCTGCGCCCTGCTGGAGCAGCCGGAGGCCCGCGCGGTCCCGCTGGCCGAGCTGCCGGCCTGGCTGGTGGGGCGCGCCGAGGAGCACAACGGCGGGCCGCTCGTCGACGACGTGGCCACACTGCTGGTGACCAGCCGCGACGGTGACCGGTGACCGACGCCGTCGCGCGCCTGGGCCGCCGCTTCCGCACCGGCGACTGGTCGCTGCGCACCCGGGTCGCGGCCCTCGCCGGCCTTCTCGTGGCGATCGTCCTGATCCTCGCGGGCGGCGCGGCCACCACGGCGCTGTCCACCCGCAGTGAGCTCGACACGCTGCTCGACAGCGTCGGGCCGCTGCGCACCGGCTCCGACGACCTCATGCAGTCCCTGCTCGACCAGGAGACAGGCATGCGGGGGTACGTGCTGCGCGGCGGGGCGGTCGACCTGGAGCCCTACGCCAAGGGCCAGGCCAACCAGCGCGCGATCACGGACGCGATGATGGCGAACCCGGCCGCCACCGCGACGATCAGGCAGCAGCTCGCGGTCGTCACCGACCTGGCCGACACCTGGCGGCGCGACGTCGCCGAGCCGGCCATCGCCCTCGTCCGCGACGAGGACGCGACGGCGGCCCAGCAGTTCCTCAACCAGCGGGCGCCCCGGTCGTTCGACGACGTCCGGACCGCCGTCGCCGTGCTGCAGGACAGCATCCTGGAGATCCGCAACAACAGCGCGGACGCCGTGAAGGGCTACAGCACCCGCCTGGTGTGGGTGCTCTTCGTCGCCGCCGGGGTCGTCCTGCTCGGCGGCATCGGCATGGTCATGCTGCTGCAACGGCTGGTGATCCGGCCCGTCAGCGACCTCGCCGCACAGGTCCGCACAGTCGCCACCGGCGACTACGACCTGCAGATCGGAAGCCCCGGCCCACCCGAGCTGGCCCGGCTCGCCCGCGACGTGGACCGCATGCGCGCGCGCATCGCCACCGACCTCGCCGAGGTGGAGACGGCCCGCGAGGTCATCGAGGCGACCAACCGACGGCTGGAGGCGCAGGCCACCGAGCTGGAACGGTCCAACCGCGATCTGGAACAGTTCGCCTACGTCGCCTCGCACGACCTGCAGGAGCCGCTGCGCAAGGTGGCCAGCTTCTGCCAGCTCCTGCAGCGCCGCTACGCCGGGCAGCTCGACGAGCGCGCGGACCAGTACATCGCGTTCGCCGTCAACGGGGCGCAACGCATGCAGCGCCTCATCAACGACCTGCTGGCCTTCTCCCGCATCGGGCGCAACACGACCGGCTTCGCCGAGGTCGCGCTCGAATCGGTGATGACCGAGGTGGCCGCCCAGACCGAGCCGGCCCGCACCGCCGCGAAGGCCGCCCTGACCTGGGACCCCGACCTGCCGGTCGTGCTCGGCGAGGAACGGCTGCTGGTGAACCTGCTGGCCAACCTCGTGAGCAACTCGCTGAAGTTCCGCCAGCCCGAGGCGCCGGTCACCGTCCACGTCAGCGTCGCGCGGGTCGGCGACGAGTGGGAGGTCAGCTGCGCCGACAACGGCATCGGCATCGAGCCGGAGTTCGCGGAGAAGGTCTTCGTGATCTTCCAACGGCTGCACGGCCGGGAGGCCTACCCCGGGACCGGCATCGGCCTGGCCATCGCCAAGAAGATCGTGGAATACCATGGTGGCCGCATCTGGGTGGTGCCGTCCGAGGGCACGGGCACGACCATCCGCTTCACCCTGCCGGTGATCGGGGCCACCCCCGCGGTCGAGCCGGCGCCCGTCGCACCAGATCTCGAGGAGACCACCGCATGACGCTGCCGACCGCGCGCGTGACCCCGATCGAGGTACTCCTCGTCGAGGACGACCCGGGCGACGTGCTGATGACCCGCGAGGCGTTCGAGGAGCACAAGGTCAACAACCGGCTCACGGTCGTCTCCGACGGCGCCGAGGCCCTGGCCTACCTCCGCCGGGAGGGCGAGTACACGGACGCTGTGCGCCCCGACCTCATCCTGCTCGACCTCAACCTCCCCCGCCGCGACGGCCGCGAGGTGCTCGCCGACATCAAGGCGGACGAGGACCTGCGCCGCATCCCCGTCGTCGTGCTGACCACCTCGGCGGCGGACGAGGACATCCTGCGCAGCTACTCCCTGCACGCCAACGCGTACGTCACCAAGCCGGTCGACTTCGAGCAGTTCATCTCGGTCGTCCGCCAGATCGACGACTTCTTCGTCAGCGTCGTCCGCCTCCCCCCGCGCCTCAACGGCTGACGTCCCGGGATACGAGCGCGCCGCCGCACGCCGCGGGCGACATTTCCGAAACTGCGGCGACCATTGCTGGCGGTGTCAGCGGCTCAGGAGGGGATGGGGGGCGGTTGTCAGCACGCCCGCGACGGCGTCCGCCAGGGCGGGGGCGTCGGCTTCGGGCAGGGCGCTCGTGCTGATGCGGACGCCGGGCGGGCTGGCCAGGCGGAAGCGGGAACCGGGGGCGACCGCCCAGCCGGCGTCGCGGAGCGCGGTGACCGCCGCGGCCTCATCGGCCGTCGGCACCCACACGTTGAAGCCCGACCGGGCGCTCGCGACCGCGCCACGCTCGGCGAGCGCCAACACCAGCCCGTCGCGGCGACCCGCGTAGGCCGGCCCGGCCGCCGCCACGCACCGGGCGACCTCGGGGTCGCGCCACAGGTCGACCACGACGCGTTGCAGCAGCGTGGAGACCCAGCCGGCGCCCAGGCGCAGCCGGCCCTCGACGCGCGCCACAGTCGCCTCGTCGCCGGCGACGACCGCCAGGCGCAGGTCCGGCCCGTACGCCTTGGCGACCGACTGGACGAACGCCCAGCGCGCGCCGGCCGCGGCCAGCGGTGCGAGCGGCAGGTCGTCGAGTTCGCCGGCGTGGTCGTCCTCCATGACGAGCAGGTCCGAACGGGCCGCGAGCAGGGGACGCAACGCCGCCGCGCGCGCCGGCGAGACGGCGCCGCCGGTGGGGTTCTGCGCCCGGGCGGTGACGATCAGCGCCGCGGTGCCCGCGTCGAGGGCGGCGGTCACGCCGGCGACGGTCGGCCCCTCGGCGTCGACCAGCACCGGCACCCCGACCAGGCCGAGCGCGGCCACGAGGTCGATGAGGTTGGCCCAACCGGGGTCCTCGACACCGACCCGGTCGCCGGGGCGCAGGTGGGCGCCGAGCACCCGCTCGATCGCGTCGAGCGCGCCGGAGGTGACCGTCAGGGCCGCCCGCGACACGGGGAGGCCCTCCGCCGCGAGCCGGCCGGCCGCGAGGTCGACAAGCTCGGGCAGCGGCCCGCCGTCGGAGTAGTTGCCGGGCCGCACGCCGGCCGCCGCGACGCGCCGCAGGGCGGCGGCCCGGA
>NZ_BAAALT010000100.1:0-56096 GCF_039528515.1 Luedemannella flava | reverse complement strand
CGCGGTTCGCCGCGGAGTTCGCGGCCGGCCGGCGTCTGGACCGGCGGGGCGCGGTGCGGCTCGCGCCCCGGGAGGCCCCTCCGCGGAGCGCCCCGCCGACGGGCCAGGGCCACGGCGGCACGATCCTGGCAGGCGCGAAACCGACTTCGCGCGGCTGGTGGCCGACGGCCTGGGCAACAAGGAGATCGGCGCGCGAGCGTTAATCTCCGAGCTAGCGCGGCTGCGGGACCGGGACAGCGCACACGGTGAGGTTGTCGATGCCGGCGAAGTCGGCTGGGTTGCACGTGTAAACGGGCAGGCCGTTGGCGAGAGCGGTCGCGGCGATCATCGCGTCGTAGGCGCGGGCTGCGGGCTTGCGGCCCGCCTTGCGCATCGCGGCAGCGACCTGACCGAATGCCCGGGCGGCCGCAGCGTCGAAGGGCAGGGGGTCGAAGTCGGCTTCGGCCTGTTGCACATGCGCCTGACGGGCGGCACGTTCGGCATCGTTGCTGGCCACGAGCGGCCCGACGGTCAACTCTGCGAGTGTGACCGCGGTGATGAGTGGTTCAGCGGGAAGGCTTGCCGGGTCCGTGATGCGCGACAGCATGATCACGTGCTGGTGTCGAGAATTCCGCGTGGGTGGGTGACGGTTGCGTCGCTCACAGCGTTGCGTCCAGGACGTTGTCGATGTCGGCGCGCAGCTGAGTTGGGTCGACGACCGGCAAGCGGCGCCACCGTTGCAGCAACAGGGGTGCCGGCACCGGTTGGCGCGGCAACGGTCGAAGCTCGGCGATGGGCTCGCCGTCACGGGTGACGGTCATCGCCTCGCCGGCCGCGACGCGGTTGAGGATCTCGCCCCCATGGTTACGGAGGTCGCGAATTGTCACTTCGCTCACGTGGCGACTGTATCGCGGGTGAGACACCGTGGGCGGTGCGAGCCGTGCCCGACGGATAGTCCGCCGAGGACGGGAACGCCGAGCCACGAGAGCCGGTCATGTATGACGTCGGCGATGCCCCACCCGCCGAGCGACGGGTCAGGGGTGGTGCCGGTGCCGTCAACGGTAACCGCCGCGGTCCCTTCGCCAGGGCCTCGGTGCAGGACGATCGGGTCGGTGGTCATCAGCGCGCGGCGTCGTGCCTCGGCCCCAGCGGGCGGCGCGGGTCATCGGCTGGATGTGTCATCCTCGGAGGCGTGACTTTGCAGCTGGGAACGTACGTCGTGGATCCGCCGGTGGTGCTCGCGCCCATGGCGGGGATCACGAATGTCGCGTTTCGCCAGCTGTGTCGGGAGCAGGGCGCCGGGATCTACGTCTGCGAGATGATCACCACGGTGGCGCTCGCGCACCGCAACCCGAAGACCGAGCGCATGATCGAGTTCGGGGTGGACGAGACGCCCCGCAGCATGCAGATCTACGGGGTCGACCCCGAGATGACCGCGAAGGCCGTGCGGCGGATCGTCGACGAGAACCTCGCCGACCACATCGACATGAACTTCGGGTGCAGCGTCCGCAAGATCACCAGCAAGGGCGGCGGCTCCGCCATCCCGTACAAGCGGAAGCTCTTCGGCAGCATCGTGCGGGCCGCGGTCGACGCGGCGGCGCCCGCCGGGATTCCCGTCACCGTGAAGATGCGCAAGGGCATCGACGACAACCACCTCACCTACGTCGAGGCGGGGCTCATCGCGCAGGACGCGGGCGTGAAGTGGGTCGCCCTGCACGCGCGCACCGCCGCGCAGCGCTACTCCGGCGAGGCCGACTGGGAGTCGATCGCGACCCTGGCCGACGCGCTGGACGTGCCGGTGCTCGGCAACGGCGACATCTGGGAGGCCTCCGACGCCCTGCGGATGGTCGCCGGGACCGGCTGCGCGGGCGTGGTCGTGGGTCGGGGCTGTCTGGGCCGGCCATGGCTGTTCGCGGACCTGCAGGCCGCTTTCGCCGGGCGGCCGGAGCGGGTCCTGCCGAGCCTCGGCGAGGTCGCGACCGTGATGCGCCGGCACGCCGAGCTGCTCGTGCGGTGGTGGGACGCCGAGCGCGAGGGCGTGACCGACTTCCGCAAGCACGTGGCGTGGTACCTGAAGGGCTTCCCGGTGGGCTCCGAGCTGCGCCGGGACATGGCGATGGCGTCGTCGCTCATGGAGCTCGACGACCTGCTCGGCAAGCTCGACACCGACGCCCCGTTCCCGACGGCCGTGCTGGGTCAGCCGCGCGGGCGCACCAACGCCCCCGCCAAGGTCGTTCTGCCCTACGGCTGGCTCGACGACCGGGATGACCTGACGGTCCCTGAGGACGCCGAGCACGACGACTCCGGCGGCTGAGACCGGAGCCGTCTTGTGGCGATGATCGAAGCCGCCCAATCGGTTCTGCGGCTGAGACCGGAGCCGTCTTGTGGCGAGGATCGAAGCCGCCCGATCGGTTCTGCGGATGATCTAGCGGCGGGCTACCTTCTTTGCCAGGGTCCGGATGCGGGTGCGGGTGTCCGGTGGGACGTGGCGGAGCGCGCGGACTGCGTGGGTCTTCAGCGACCCGTGCGGCTTCTCGGCCGCGATGGCGAGGCTCCCGCCGCCCTCGGTGAGGTACGGCTGCAGGCGCAGCCCGCCCACCTGCGCGACGCCGCGCGGCGTGGGGGCCTTCGGGCCGCGGTCGCCGCCGAGTCGTTGCTGCAGCGTCCAGCCGAGCACCTGCAGCCGGCCGAGGATGTCCCACACGCCCTCGGTGAGCGGCCTGCCGGCCAGCGCCGTGGCCGCGTCGAACACGCCCGCCACGACGTAGGTCGCCAGGACCCGTTCGCCCTCCGGGTCGTCGCCGGCGGGGGTCAGCTCGACCGCGGCGGTCGTCGGGACATAGAACAGCTCGCCGGTGCGGCGGCGCTTGATGACGATGTCGGCCAGCTCGTCGGGCGCGTCGAAGTTCACCAGGCGGGCGGGCAGCGGCACGTCCGTGCCGGTCAGCCCGGTGGCCAGGTAGACGGCGCCGTCGCGGCGTACCAGGGGAAGGGGTTGACCGTGGGCGTCGATCAGGCTCAGCCGGGCGCACACCCGCAGCCTGCCGTCGGCCCACGCCCAGTGGTCGACGTGGGCGTCGACCCGGTACTCCCGGGTGCGCCTGGCGTACGCGATGAGGTCGTCCAGGCGGCCCTCGCGGCCCAGGAACGCGCGGACCCGGATCATCGACGGCAGCAGCGCGTCCATCGACGGGTCGAACCGGTCCGCCATGATCGACCGGATCTCGCTGAACAGCCGGTCGCGGTAGTCGGGCTTGCGGTCCGGCAGGCGCTCGCCGAGCCGGGCGCACACGTCGGCGCGCAGGAAGCGCACCGCGATGCGGTCGCGGACCTGTGGCGACGGGGACTTCGCGTCGACGACGTCGAGGACCTCGCGCAGGTTGCCGTAGAAGCCCTCCGGCTGGATCAGGTTGGAGCCCGCGTTCTTCCCCGTGGTGCGCCGGTTGTAGTAGTAGCAGGGGTAGTCGGCGAGCACCGCGATGTTTCCCGCCGCGAAGTACGCCTTCATGACGAAGAGCTGGTCCTCCAGGCGCCGTCTGCCCTCGGGGTAGCGCAGCTCGGGGTGCCGTTCCAGCAGCTCGCGGCGGAACATCTTGTGCGGCGTGAGGATGTTGACCAGTGGTGCGTCCAGCATGGTGCAGCGGGGCCGGTTCATCCGGAACACGGGGTGGTGGGTGGGGCGGAAGTCGCTGGTCACCTTGCCGATGACGATGTCGGCGTCGTTGGCCCGGCCGTAGGCGACGAGCCGTTCGAGCGCCCGCGGGCTGAGGCTGTCGTCGTTGTCGACGAACTGGATGTACTCGCCGCGGGCGTGGGCGATGCCGATGTTGCGGGGCAGCCCGGGCCAGCCCGAGTTGGGGATGTGGATGACCCGGATCTGGGGGTGCTCGGCGGCCAGGTGGTCGAGCCGTTCGCCCGTGCCGTCGGTGGATCCGTCATCCACGAAGATGATCTCGTACCGGTCGGCGGGCAGGCTCTGCGCGAGCAACGAGGTGACGCACCGATCGAAATCGGGGCCGGGATTCCACACGGGAACGACGACGGTCGCGTCAATGCGGTCAGTGTTCTCCATTGCGACCAGATTACCGACGCCATCGTGTGCGCCACGGGCGTTATTCGCATATCGAAGAGCGGCGCTGCAGGTCACACCATGTGGGTATCACCCGGAGTGGTGAGTCTTGCCATTGCCGGAATCCTTTTTCCGGTGGCCACATCGGCGCGCACCGTATCGGTGAATGCGCGTTCGTACATGGCGGGCGGAAAGTCGCCGAGATAGTACGCCCGGGCCTGCAGTCGCTGGTCGGCGAGCGGGTCCGGGCCGAGCATCAGATCGAGCACGTGCTCGAGCGAGGTCAGCTGTGGGTCGATGACGTAGCCGATCCGCGAGAGCGGGAAGGTCGCCGCGAACGCCGCGCCCGCGCCGGCCATGTCGGTGACGGCGAACGGCCGTCCGGAGTAGAGGAAGTCGGTCACCACGCTCGACACGTCCGCGACCAGGGCGTCCGCCTCGTTGATGCAGTCGACCAGCGACATCTCACGCGAACTGGCCTCGCCCCATACGTGCGCGCGACCGGACGACGCCCGGTCGCGGGCCAGCAGTCGCTCGGCGGCGGCGAGTTGACCGGCCGCCCGGTGGTTGCGCCTGGTGGACGGGTGCGCGCGCAGGATCACCGTGGCGCCGCGCGCGAGCAGGCTGACCAGGATGCGGTCGGCCACCCGCAGCGAGCAGTGGTTGGTGTCCTCGTAGAAGCCCGTCCAGGTGGGCGCGTACAGCACCGTGGGTGGGTGTGCCCGCCGGGGGCCGACGGTGATGTCGGCGAGCTGCGGCCGGCCGACCACCCGGAACCGGTCGGCGGGGATCTCGACGCCGTGCGCGCGGTAGCGGTCGATGCCGGCCTGCCCGGCGACGTAGACGCGGTCGTACAGCGCGGTCACCGGGTTGTGGCTCGCGGCCTTGTCGCTGTCGCCGTGCATCAGCTGGATGTGCAGCGCGCCGGTGAAGCGCAGCATGTGCAGGTTCTTCATGCTGTTGTTGACGTAGAACACGGCGCGCAGGCTCGGCGTGATGATCTGGTCCAGCGCCCGGATGGTCGGGCAGTGCAGCACCGGCACCCGGGTCACGGCCGCCACCTCGGCGACGTGCCACGGTTCGCGTACGACGACGGCGAACGGCCGGCCGACCCGTTCCAGGGCGGGCAGCCACATCGTGAGCTGGTAGCTCATCGACTCCGGGGCGCTGAAGTGGACCAGGAACTCGGGCGCGAAGCGGGCCAGCTCGTGGCTCAGCTCGACGGGGCCGGACGGGCTGGTGGTCGACCGCAACGCCGCGAGCAGCAGCGCGGCCTGGATGAGCGCGCCGCCGGAGACCGCGACCAGCGCGACGGCGGGTGGCGCGCCGGCCGCCGCGCAGACGCCGAAGACCCCGAGCACTGTCACGTTGACGGTGAGGATGGCGGTGGGGTGCACGCCCCGGGTGGCCAGACGCCGCCAGCCCGCCGCGTTGGTCACGGTGAGCAGCGGGGTGGCCAGCTTGGCGAAGACGCCCTCGCCCATCTGGAGGAGCAGCAGGATCGCGCCGGCCGCGAGGAGCGCGGGCGCGCCGTCGGGCTGGCGGATGAGATAGGCGGCGAGAAGTCCGGCCGCGAGCGCGGGGTGGGTCGTCACGCACCGGCCGAGACCGTCGCCGCGGTGCCGGCGCAGGTTGACCAGGACGGTCGCGGCGGCCAGGGCGTACCCGGTGGCGGTTCGTGGGCTCGCGACGAGCGTGGCTGCTGCAAGCGCTGCCAGGGCGTTGGTCGCCACGGCCCACACGTCCGCGCGGGGAAATGACTGCAGCTTGATCACGAGTCCACCGGCCGCCCGTCGATTATCCTTGAACTGGATATTTCGCGCCGACCCGCCTAACGATCCAACTGGCGGGTAGCAACGGCCGCCGGTGCGTGTTCGTGCGCGTGGTCGCGCTCCCACGAAAGCGGCGGATCGAATTCGGACGTAACTCGTGTAACGGTCGTCACGAGTCGTTCGCCCGCCCGTGGTGGGCCCTTAACCTGTGCCAATCCCAGCGGGGTTAACGGTTGTTCAGGGAGGAGCGCCGTGGGCGCCACGTTCGTGTACGACTTCGCACAGGGCAACAAGGATCTCTCCCACCTGCTCGGCGGCAAGGGGGCCAATCTCGCCGAGATGACCAATCTCGGCCTCCCCGTGCCGCCCGGCTTCACGATCACGACCGAGGCGTGCCGGGCGTACCTCGCCGACGGCGACCTGCCGCCCGGCCTGCCCGGGGAGATCGACGCGCATCTCGCGGCGCTGGAGTCCACGATGGAGCGCCGCCTCGGCGACCCGGCCGACCCGCTGCTCGTGTCGGTGCGCTCGGGCGCGCCGTTCAGCATGCCGGGCATGATGGAGACGGTCCTCAACGTCGGCCTGACCGACGCCAGCGTGGCCGGCCTGGCCGCCCAGGCGGGCGGTGACGCGGACGCCCACCGGTTCGCCTGGGACTCCTACCGGCGGCTGATCCAGATGTTCGGCCGCACCGTCTGCGACGTGCCCGCCGACGCCTTCGACGAACCCGCCCACGATCTCGACGCCGACGGGTTGCGCGCGCTCGTCGCGGCGTACCAACGGATTTTTGAAGAACACACGGGGCGCGGCTTCCCGCAGGATCCGCGCGAACAGCTCGACCTGGCGGTCCGCGCGGTGTTCCGCTCGTGGAACGCCGAGCGCGCCGTCCTCTACCGCAGGCAGGAGCGCATCGCCGACGACCTCGGCACGGCCGTGAACATCGTCGCGATGGTGTTCGGCAACCTGGGCGAGGACTCGGGCACCGGTGTGGCGTTCACCCGCGACCCGGCGACGGGCCGGGCCGGCGCCTACGGCGACTACCTGCCCGACGCGCAGGGCGAGGACGTCGTCGCCGGCATCCGCAACACCCTGACGCTGGACGACCTGCGCGAGCGCGACCCGGACAGCTACGCGCGGCTCACCGGGATCATGTCGATCCTGGAGGGGCACTACCGGGACCTGTGCGACATCGAGTTCACCATCGAGCGCGGCCGGCTGTGGATGCTGCAGACCCGCGTGGGCAAGCGCACCGCCGCGGCCGCCTTCGTCATCGCCGCCCAGCTCGTCGACGAGGGCGTCATCGACCTCGACGAGGCGCTCGCGCGGGTCAGCGGCGCGCAGCTCGGCCGGCTGATGTTCCCCACCTTCGACCTCGCGGGGGCGCCGCCGCCGATGGCGACCGGCACCGCCGCGGCGCCCGGCGCGGCCGTGGGGGAGGCCGTGTTCGACCCGCACCGGGCCGCGGCGGCCGCGGCGCGGGCGCGCGACGTCATCCTCGTGCGCCGCGAGACGACCCCCGACGACCTGCCGGGCATGATCGCCGCGCGGGGCATCCTCACCTCCCGGGGCGGCAAGACGTCGCACGCGGCGGTCGTCGCGCGCGGCATGGGCCGCACCTGCGTCTGCGGCGCCGAGGCGCTGCGCGTCGCCGCCGACCACCTCACCGTCGGCGACCAGGTGATCAACGAGGGCGACGTCATCGCGATCGACGGGTCCACCGGCGCGGTCTACGCCGGCGCCGTGCCTGTCCGGGAGTCCGACGTGGCCCGGGCCCTCGTTGACGGCGGGGAGAGCGCCGACCCCGTCGTGGTCGCCGTCCGTCGGCTGCTCGCCCACGCCGACGCGCGCCGTCGCCTGGGGGTACGGGCCAACGCGGACACCGGGCCGGACGCCGACCGGGCCCGGCAGCTCGGCGCCGAGGGCATCGGCCTGTGCCGCACCGAGCACATGTTCCTGGGCGAGCGGCGGACGCTCGTCGAGCGGCTGGTCCTCGCTGTGGATGATGACGTCCGCGCGTCGGTTCTGGCCGAGCTGCTGCCCCTGCAGCGCGACGACTTCGCCGGCATCCTGCGCGCCATGGACGGCCTGCCGGTCACGATCCGGCTGCTCGACCCGCCGCTGCACGAGTTCCTGCCGTCGCTGGAGGACCTCGCGGTGCGGGTGGCGGTCGCGGCCGAGCGCGGCGGGCGTGACGGCCACGACGCCGAGCTGCTCGCCGCCGTGCGCCGGATGCACGAGCAGAACCCGATGCTCGGCCTGCGCGGCGTCCGGCTCGGCCTGGTCGTGCCGGGGCTGTTCGCCATGCAGGTCCGCGCCGTCGCCGAGGCGGCCGCGTCGCTCGCGGCGGCCGGCGGGCACCCCCGGCCGGAGATCATGGTGCCGCTCGTGGGGGCGGTGCAGGAGCTGGAGGCGGTGCGCGCCGAGGTGACCGACGTGCTGCGGCTGGTGGCGAAGGAGACCGGGGTCGAGGTGGACGCCGCGATCGGCACGATGATCGAGGTGCCCCGGGCCGCCCTCACGGCCGGCGACATCGCGGGCGCCGCCGAGTTCTTCTCCTTCGGCACCAACGACCTCACCCAGATGGGCTGGGGGTTCTCCCGCGACGACGTGGAGGCGTCGTTCTTCACGAAGTACCTGGACCTGGGGATCTTCGGTGTGTCCCCGTTCGAGTCCATCGACCGGGACGGCGTGGGGCGGCTCATCCGCATCGCCGTCGACGAGGGACGCGCGGCGCGGCCGGACCTCCACATCGGAGTGTGCGGCGAGCACGGTGGCGACCCGGACTCGATCCACTTCTTCCACGAGGTCGGCGTGGACTATGTGTCCTGTTCGCCGTTCCGGGTGCCGGTGGCGCGGCTGGAGGCCGGGCGGGCGGCGGTGGCGGGGGTGGGCACGTCGGACACCCGTTGATTACCGCTGGGCGCTCGATGCCCGACGATCTCGTCACACGGGCGTAACCTGTCGGGAAGGTCGACGACGGGTATTCGTCGAGGGGAGAGATGCCGTGGGTAGTCGGTGGCGTGCGGTGGTGGTGGACGCGGCCGACCCGGCGCGGCTCGCCCGGTGGTGGGCCGAGGTGCTGGACTACCGGGTCATCGCCGAGGAGAACGGCGAGGTCCGCATCGGCAGCGACCCCGACAGTTGGCCGATGCTCACGTTCTGCCCCGTCGCCGGGGAACGCGCCGGAAAGAACCGGCTACATCTCGACCTGCTTCCCGGCGACCAGGCCGCCGAGGTGGAACGATTGGTCGATATGGGAGCCCGCCACGTCGACGTCGGTCAGCGCAATGTGAGCTGGACGGTGCTGGCCGACCCCGAGGGCAACGTGTTCTGCGTGCTGCGGCCGGCGGGCTAGGCGATGACCGAACCCGCCGAACCCGCGCCGCCGGCCCGCCCGGTCCGGCCGCCGGACCCCGTCAGTCTGCGCACGGTGTACCGGTGGGCCGTCGCGGCCGGGCTCGGCCTGCTGACCGTCGCGGTGGCGGCGATGGCGGTCTACACGGTGCGGTCGGTGCTGATCCTCGTGCTCATCGCGCTGTTCGTGGCGGTCAGCCTGGACCCGCCCGTGCGCTGGCTGGTCCACCACCGGGTGCGCCGGGGCCTGGCCGTGGCGTTGATCTTCACGATCGCGTTGGCGGTGGTGATCGGCCTTGTCGCGGCCATCTGGCCGCCGCTGATCCGGCAGGGCAACAACCTGATCCACGACTTCCCGCAGTACATCAGCGAGCTGTCGGCCCGGTCGAAGGCGTACCGGGAGCTTTCCGACCGGTACGGGCTCACCGAGCGGCTGACGGACTTCGCGGCCACGGTGCCCGGCAAGATCGGCGGCGGGGTGGTCGGGTTCATCCGGGGCTTCTTCGGCGCGGTCTTCACGAGCCTGCTCGTGATCGTGCTGTCCATCTACTTCCTCGCCGACCTGCCCCGACTGCGGCGCGGGGTGGCCCGGCTGTTCCCCGCCGGGCAGCGGCCCCTCGTGCGCCGCGCCACGGACGTGGTGGTCGACAAGGTCGGCGCGTACATGATCGGCAATCTGCTGATCTCGCTGGTCGCGGGCATCGCCACGTTCGCCATGCTGTCCATCGCCAGGGTGCCGTTCGCGCTGCCGCTGGCGGTCGTCGTCGCCATCGCGGACCTCATCCCCATGATCGGGGCGACGCTCGGCGCCGTGATCACCGTCGGGTTCACCGTCATCCTCACCGACTTCTGGCCGCACGGCGTCGCGGTGGCGATCTTCTTCGTGATCTACCAGCAGGTGGAGAACTACCTGATCGCCCCGCGCGTGATGCGCAACGCGGTCGACCTGCCGGCGGTCGCGGTGATCCTGGCCGGGCTCACCGGCGCGGCCGTCCTCGGTCTCCTGGGCGCGCTCATGGCCATTCCCGTCGCCGCCGTCATCAAGGTGCTGCTCTCGCCCGTCATCCGGGAGATGGACGTGGCCGACCCGGAGATCACCGACGAGGAGGCAGCGCCGTCGTGACCGTCGACCCGGACGCCGAGCGGTATGTCGCCGAGCCACCCAAGGACCCGACGACGGTCGCCGCCGACACGGTCCGGGGCGCGTACAACCGGGACCGGGCCCGGGTGCTGCACTCGGCCGCGTTCCGCCGGCTCGCCACCAAGACCCAGGTGCACGGCAGCCGGGTCGGGGGCGGCGACGGGTTCCTGCGCACCCGGCTCACCCACTCCCTGGAGGTCGCGCAGATCGCCCGCGAGATGGGCGAGCGGCTCGGCTGCGACCCCGACGTGGTCGACGTCGCCGGCCTCGCCCACGACCTCGGCCACCCGCCGTTCGGGCACAACGGCGAGGACGCGCTCAACGCCGCCGCCGAGCGGTGCGGCGGGTTCGAGGGCAACGCGCAGACGCTGCGCGTCCTGTCCCGGCTGGAGGCCAAGGTGGTCGGGCCCGACGGCGCCTCCGCGGGGCTCAACCTCACCCGGGCCAGCCTCGACGCGTCCTGCAAGTACCCCTGGCCCCGGCGCGACGACACCCGCAAGTTCGGCTACTACGCCGACGACGCGCCCGTCTTCGCGTTCCTGCGCGCGGGCACGCCCGCCGACACGCCCACCCGGCGGTGCCTGGAGGCGCAGGTCATGGACTGGGCCGACGACGTGGCGTACTCGGTGCACGACGTCGAGGACGGGTTCCACCTCGGGTTCGTGCGGCTGGAGACGCTGCTGCGCGACGCCGACGAGCGGGCCGCGCTGTGCAAGGACGTCGCCGAGGCGTACTCGGACGAGACGCCCGACGAGCTGTCGGGCGTACTCGATGATCTTCTCGCGGACCCGGCGGTGGCCGCGGTGGCCGACTTCGACGGCGGCCACGCCAGCCAGATCGCGCTCAAGCGGGCGGCGAGCCTCCTCATCGGACGGTTCGTGGCCGAGGCCATCGCCGCCACCCGGGAGCGGTCCGGGGACGGGCCGCTGCGCCGCTACGCGGCCGATCTCGTGGTGCCCCGCGCCGCGAGGGCCCGGTGCGCGCTGCTCAAGGGCATCGCCCTGCGGTACGTGATGCGCCGGCCCGGCGCGGGCGCGCGGTATGCCCGCGAGCAGGAGATCCTGCGCACCCTCGTGGCCGCGCTCGTGCAGCGGGGTCCCGCCGAGCTCGACCCCGTGTTCGCGCCCCTGTGGCGCGCCGCCCCCGACGACGCCGCCCGGCTGCGGGTCGTCATCGACCAGGTCGCGTCGCTGACCGATCCTGCGGCGATTGTCTGGTTTGAGCGGTTACGGTGACGGGCATGGCGGAGTTCGTTGTAGTCGGGGCGTCGCTGGCCGGCGCCAAGGCCGTCGAGACCCTGCGCGCCGAGGGATTCGCCGGCAGGATCACTCTGATCGGGGCGGAGACCGAGCGGCCGTACGAGCGCCCACCCCTGTCCAAGGGCTACCTGCAGGGGTCGCAGGAGCGCGACAAGGCCTTCGTCCACGAGCCGGGGTGGTACCGCGAGCACGACGTCGACCTCATCCTCGGCCTGCCCGTCACGGCGCTCGACCCGCATGCGCACACCGTCACCGTCGACCGCGTCGACCGGATCGGCTACGACAAGCTGCTGCTCGCCACCGGCTCGCGGCCCCGCGTGCTCGACCTGCCCGGCTCCGACAACCTCGGCCTGCGCTACCTGCGGACCCTCGCCGATGCCGACGCGCTGCGCGCCGCCTTCCGACCCGGGGCCAACGTGGTCGTCGTCGGCGGCGGCTGGATCGGCCTGGAGACCGCCGCGGCGGCCATCGGTCACGGCTGCACCGTGACCCTCATCGAGCGGGAGGCGGCGCCGCCGCTGGCCCGGGTGCTCGGCGCCGAGGTCGGCGAGATCTTCCAGGCGCTGCACGAGTCGCACGGCGTGCGCGTGCTGCGCGACTCCACCGTGCGCGAGTTCGGTGGGCTCAGCGGCCGGCTCACCCACCTCGTGCTCGACGACAACCTCGAGATCCCCGCCGACGTGGCGGTCATCGGCGTCGGCATCGCGCCCAACGTGGAACTCGCCTCGGCCGCCGGCCTGCTCGTCGACGACGGCATCGTCACCGACGCGTCCATGCGCACCTCCGACCCCGACATCTACGCCGCCGGCGACGTCGCCTCGTCACTGAACCCGTTGCTGGGCAAGCGGATCCGCGTCGAACACTGGGCGAACGCCCGCAACGGCGGGCCGGCCGCCGCCCGCGCCATGCTCGGCCGCGACGTCGTCTACGACCGCCTGCCGTACTTCTTCTCCGACCAGTACGACCTCGGCATGGAGTACGCGGGGTACGTGGAGCCGGACGGCTACGACCGGGTGGTGTTCCGTGGCGACGTGGCGGGGCGGGAGTTCCTGGCGTTCTGGACGCGGGAGCGCCGGGTGCTCGCCGGCATGAACGTCAACGTCTGGGACGTCCAGGACGACATCCAGAGACTCGTCCGCGCCGGCTACGCGGGCCGGAGCGTCGATCTCGACAGGCTCGCGGACCCGGCCGTCGCGCTGGCGGACCTGACCGGCTGACCATGCTCGTCAACGACATCGACGCCATCCGGCGGTCGCAGGGCTATCAAGGTGTGTTCGACCTGCTCCGGCTGGGTCGCCACGGGGTCGTGGTGCTCGACCCGTACTCGACGCTGATCTCCGAAGGCGTGCGGCTCGGCGCCGGCACCGTGCTCTACCCGAACGTCGTCGTCCGATGCGATGAGCGCAGCGGGTGCGCGATCGGCGAGGGCAACACGCTGTGGCCGCAGACGCTGCTGCTCGCCGTCGACGGGGGCGTCATCGAGATCGGCGACGGCAACCAGCTCGGCCCGGGCGGCGTCCAGCTCAAGGCCAACCAGGTCGGCGCGCGGATCGTGGTCGGCGACGGGACCCGGCTGCTCAACGGGCCGGAGATCGTGGGACGGAGCTCCCTCGGCTCCGGGTGCCAGGTGCTGGGTCAGATCGCCGCGCAGTCCGTGACCCTCGCGGCCGGCCGCGAGCACACGTGGCCCGACGTTGACGAGCGCGGCGCGGTGCTCAAGGGCTTCGGGGTGGCCCGGGGCCTGTCGGTCGGGGTCGGCGAGGTCATCAACGGCCACGGCGACTTCGCCGCGGCGCCCATCGAGCGGCAGGCGGCCTACCACGCCCGACCGTCACCCTAGACGGGGCGTTCGGGGGGCCGCACCCTTTCAGCGGCTCCCAACGTGCAGGTTAGGTCGGGCTCGGAAGGGTGTTGGGGGACTGTCTATCGCGGGCGCCCCGTCGAACCGAAGGTGCACTTCCTTCTTGCGGAGATCGTCGATGAAATGGGGAGCGCTAGCTCGGACGAGGCCTGACGAGGGTGGGGCGGGTCCACCAGTGGGCCAGGGTCAGCGCCGTGAGGAGCAGGAGGGCGCCGGTCAGGGCGAACCAGGAGGTCAGTTCCAGGTCCTCGCGTTGGAGGGTGATGGAGCTGGGGAGGTCGATCAGGACCTCGGTGAGCTCGTCGGCGTCCTTTGCCTGGAAGTACTCGCCGCCCGTGATGGTGGCGACCTGGGTGAGCGCGTCCTCGTCGAGTTCGCGGTTACGGTTGCCCACACCGCCCCCGCCGCCGAAGCCGCGGCCCTGGCCGGGCGGGCCGCCGAAGGCCGCGTCGCCGCCGATCTGGTCAGGGGTGCACACGGCCGGGGCGGGGTTCGTGGTGCCGAAGCCGATCGTGTAGACCCGCAGGTGGCGGGCGGCGGCCTGCTCGGCGGCCGTCTCCGGGTCGACACCCTGGGTGTTCGCGCCGTCGGTGAGCACGACGATCGTGTCGGGCTCGTACTCGCCGCCGGCGCCGGCTGCGCCCGGCGGGAGGTCCACGCCGGTGGCCGCGACGTCCGGGTTGATCTCGGCGATCGCGTCGATCGCGGAGAGGATGCCGAGGCCGATGGCGGTGCCCCGGGCCGTACGCAGGCCGTCGATCGCCGCGCGCAGGGCGTCCTTGTCGTTGGTCGGGGCGACCAGCAGCGCCGCGATGCCGGAGAAGGCGACGATCCCGATCCGGGCGCCCTTCGGCTGGGCGTCGATGAAGTCGCGGGCCGCCTCCTGGGCGGCGGTGAGCCGGTTCGGCGGGATGTCCGTGGAGCACATGGACGCGGACACGTCGATGGCGAGCAGGATCGACGACGAGTTCGACGGGACGAGCACCGACGCCTGCGGTCGGGCCGCCCCGGTGCCGAGCACCACGAGCCCGATGGCGAACAGCCACAGCGGAATGCGCCGCCGCCACGCCGTACGCCCGGGCAGGGCGGCCCGGACCAGGGCGACGCTCGACAGGCGTACGGCCTGCCGGCGCCGGCGTCGCCGGGTCCACCAGCGGTAGCCCAGCAGCAGCGGGAAGGCCAGCAGCGCGGTGAGGGCCCAGGGCCAGGTCAGCGACATCTACAGGATCCGTCCGTACTGGCTGATCATCAGTAGTCCACCGATCGTGAGCAGCAGGATCGCCGCCCCGACCGCCGCGCCGGTGAGCTCCATGAGCTCGGGCTTGGCGGTGATCCGCAGTGTGATCGATTGGTAGATCTCGTCGAGGGAGCTCCCGTCCCCGGCCCGGTGGTAGGTGCCGGTGGTGGTCTGCGCGATCTGGGTGAGCAGGCCCTCGTCGAGGGCGGTGGCCACCTGGAAGCCGTCGACCTCGATGGTCGCGCCGGCGACGGTGCCGACGCCGATGGTGTGGATGTGCACGCCCGCGTTGGCGGCCAGGTCGGCCGCGGCCAGCGCGTCAGGCCCGCCGGTGTCCTCCCCGTCGGAGAGCACCACGATCGTGGCCGAGCTCCAGTAGCCGAGGTCGGGCGGCGCCGCGTTCGCCTCGGGCAGGGCGACGGTCTTCCCCACGATCGCGGCCAGCCCGCCGAGGATCGCCTGGCCGAGTGAGGTGCCGCCGGCCGTCCGTAGCCGGGCGATGGCCGCGAGCGCCTCGTCATGGTCGCCGGTCGGCCGCAGGGTGGCGAGCGCCCCCTGGCCGAAGGCGACGACGCCGATATCGACCGTGTCGGGCTGCGCCCGCACGAACCCGGCCGCCGCGGACTGCGCGGCGGCCAGCCGGGTCGGCGCGGCGTCGGTGGCGGTCATGCTGTTCGACACGTCGAACGCCAGGATCACGGTGCCGGACGGCCGGGGGAGCGAGACGGTCGCCTCGGGGCGGGCCACGCCGAGCAGCAGCAACGTCAGCGCGGTGATGAACAGCAGCGGCGGCACGTGCCGCCGCCACGCGCCGCGCGCCACGGCCGAGGCGCCCAGCCCGGCCAACGCCCGCGCCCGCTGCCGGTGCAGCCACCGGTAGCCGGCGAGCAGAGCCAGACAGACCGCTGCGGCCACACCGATCATCGCCGGGTTCTGAAAGCTCACGCCCGCCTCCGGTGGGAGAAGCGGACCAGGTCGACCAGCGTCTGGACCAGGTCCTGGTCGGTGGCGACGCGGTGGTGGGTGACCCCGGCGCGGCGCATCGCGGCGGTGAGCGCCTCCTCGCGCGCGGCGACCTCGTCGCTCAGCCGCTGCCGGAACAGCGGGTCGTTGGTGTCGACGAGGAGCTGCTCGCCGGTCTCGGCGTCCTCGACCAGGATCAGCCCGAGGTCGGGCAGGTCCAGCTCCAGCGGGTGGACGAGCCGCAGGACGACCACCTCGTGGCGCTGGCCCAACTGGCTCAGCGCGGGCTCCCAGTCGATGTCGCCGATGAAGTCGGACAGCACGAACACCAGGCCGCGCCGGCGCGCGGTGGTGGCGGCGAGCCGCAGCATGCCGGCCAGGTCGGTGGTGCGCCCGTCGGTGGCCGGCTCGCGGATCAGCTCGTGGGCCAGGCGCAGAATGTGGGTGCGCCCGGTCCGGGCCGGGACGACCCGCTGGAACCCGTTGTCGTAGAGGATCGCGCCGACGCGGTTGCCACCGCGCGCGAAGAGCCGGCCCAGGCACACGGCCAGCTCGGTTCCGAACGCGTCCTTGCCGGCGCCGAGCCGCATCGAGGCGGACCGGTCGAGCACGAGCCAGGCGGTCAGCTCCCGGTCCTCGGTGTACTGGCGCACGTACGGCTCGTCGAGGCGGGCGGTCACGTTCCAGTCGATGTGGCGTACGTCGTCGGACGGCTCGTACTCCCGCAGGTCGGCGAAGTCGACGCCGGCCCCCCGGAACGCCGTGCGGTAGGCGCCCTGCAGCCGCCCGTCGAGCCGACGGACGACCTGCCATTCGAGGCGCCGCAGCAGGCGGTCGGGGGTGGCGGTCACCGGGCGACGGGCCGATCGCGGACGGGTGCCTCGGGCGCGGGCAGCGCGCCGAGCACCCAGGTGAGCACCGCGTCGGCGGTGATGTCGTCGGACAGCGCCTCGTAGGAGAGCACGATCCGGTGCCGCAGCACGTCCAACGCCAGGTCGGTGAGGTCCTGCGGGATCGTGTAGTCGCGCCCCCGCACGAACGCGAGCGCCCGGGCGGCGAGCACCAGGTTGATGGACGCGCGCGGGCTGGCGCCGAAGGTGATGTACCGCGCCAGCTCGCCGAGCCCCACGTCGGCGGGCCGCCGGGTGGCCCCGGCGAGGCGCACGGAGTACTCGATCAGCGCGGGGTCCACATACACCTGGCGCGCGCGAGCTTGCATGTCGGCGAGCTGCTCGAGGTTGACGATCGCCTGCGTGGCCGCGGTGGCGGTGATCGCCCGCTCGACGATGACGAACTCCTCGGTGGCGCTCGGATAGTCCACGAGAACCTTCATCATGAAGCGGTCGACCTGCGCCTCGGGCAGCGGGTACGTGCCCTCGGTCTCGATCGGGTTCTGGGTCGCCATGACCAGGAACGGCCGGGGCACCTGGTGGGTCTCGCGACCGATGGTCACCTGGTGCTCCTGCATGACCTCGAGCAGCGCGCTCTGCACCTTCGCGGGCGCCCGGTTGATCTCGTCGGCGAGCAGCAGGTTGGTGAACACCGGGCCGAGGGACACCTCGAACTCGCCGGTGCGCTGGTGGTAGACGCGGGTGCCCACGATGTCGGCCGGGACCAGGTCGGGCGTGAACTGCACCCGGTTGAACTGCCCCCCGATGGCGCCGGCGAGCGACTTCACGGCCAGCGTCTTGGCGAGTCCGGGCACGCCCTCGACGAGGATGTGCCCGCCCGACAGCAGCGCGACGAGCATCCGTTCCAACAGCGCGTCCTGCCCCACGATGGTCTTCTTGACCTCGTAGAGGACCTGCTCCATCGGGTTCTGCGTCATGCTCGTCCTTTTCACTGTTGGGGGGCGCGCCCACCGCCGCCGGCGGAGAGCGCCGCGCCGATGGGCACGGCGAAGCCGACGCCGATGAACGTGCCGGCGTCGGTGGGGTTGGCCAGCGCCACGACGATGCCGACGACCTCGCCGGTCGCGCTGAGCAGCGGCCCGCCGGAGCTGCCGTGGTTGACGGCCGCGTCGAACTGGATGAGCCCGCCGATGCGGCCGCCGCCGTCGGGGGCGGTCGTGGCGCGGTCGAGGCCGGAGACCACGCCGGTCGTCGTGGTGCGGGTCAGCCCGAGCTGGTCGCCGATGGCGATCACCGGATCGCCCACGGCGAGCCGGCCGCCGAGCACGGCCGGCACGAGCACCTGCGGGAACGTCGTCGGGGCGAGCAACGCGATGTCGGTCTTCGGGTCCTCCGCGAGGATCGTCGCGGGGGAGCGCGTCCCGTCGGCGAAGGTGATGGTGATGGTCTTCGCGCCCGCCACGACGTGCCGGGCGGTGATGACGGTGCCGTCGGCGTTGGCCACCACGCCCGTGCCGCTGGCCTCCACGGCCCTGCCGGTGCCGCGGTTGGCGTCGATGGAGACCACCGACGGCGCGACGGCCGCGTAGATGTCGGCGGTGGTGGGCGCGGCGGAGGCGCCGGCGCTGGGCGCGGGGGTGGGCGCTGCCCGCGGCGCGCCGGCGGCTCCCCACCGGTAGCAGACAGCCGCGATGAGTACGCCGATGGCGAGCGCGCCCGCCGCGACAAGAGTGGTCCGTGACGGGCGCGCCGGCCGCGTGCCCGCGTCGACCGCGGCGTCGGTGGGCGGCGTGATCCGCGCGTCGATCGCCGTCCTGCCGAGCCTGGGGGGCGAGCTCACCACTTCACGGTAACTACAACACCTGGAAAATCGGTAACAACGATTTCCTGTGCGTCCTACACGCATTGACAGTTGTGAAAATCTCCGCGTACGGTCGCCGGAATGGGCTTTCCGTGGCACCCGAGCGGCGACGTGAACGCGCGCGGTCAGGTGCTGTTCCGGCAGAGCACGCTGGGCGCGCACATCCGCGACCGGGTCGGACGGCTGGAACCCGATCTACTGCGGGTCGTAGGCGAGGTTGGGGCGCAGCCAGCGCTCCACCTCGTCGACCCCGGTGCCGCGCCGGACGGCGTACTCCTCGATCTGATCGCGGCCGAGCCGGCCCACGGTGAAGTACCGGGAGGCGGGGTTGGCGAAGATCAGGCCGCTGACGGCGGCCGCGGGCGTCATCGCGTACGACTCGGTGAGGCCGATACCGAGCGCGTCGGCCCCGAGCAGCGCGAACAGGTCGCGCTTGCAGCTGTGGTCGGGGCACGCCGGGTAGCCCAGCGCGGGGCGGATGCCCCGGAACCGCTCGGCGTGCAGGTCCTCCAGCGCCGGCTGGGCGTCGGGCTCGAACCAGTCGCGGCGGGCGCGCAGGTGGGTCCACTCGGCGAAGGCCTCGGCGAGCCGGTCGGCCAGGGCCTTGACCATGATGGCGCGGTAGTCGTCGTGCTCGGCCTCGTAGCGGGCCGCGAGGGTGTCGGCGCCGTGGATCGCGACCGCGAAGCCGCCGAGGTGGTCGCCTTCCGGCGCGATGTAGTCGGCGAGGCAGCGGTTGGCCCGGCCGTCCGGCTTGGCCGTCTGCTGGCGCAGCATGGGGAACCGCGGTCCGTCGCGCAGGACGATGTCGTCGCCCTCGGCGTGGGCCGGCCAGAAGCCGTACACACCCCGGGCCTGGAACGCGCCCTCGGCAATGATCTTGTCCAGCAGCGCGTTCGCGTCGTCGAACAGCTCGCGGGCCACCGGGTTGTCGAGGATCGCCGGGTACTTGCCCTTGAGCTCCCACGCGAGGAACAGGAACTGCCAGTCGACCATCTCGCGGAGCTCTCTGAGGTCCGGCTCGACCTGCCGCAGCCCCGTGAACGCCGGCGTCGGCAGGTCCGCGAAGTCGACGTTCTCGCGGTTGGCCCGCGCCTGGTCGAGCGTGAGCAGCGGTTGGGCGTGCCGGTTGGCGTGCTGCTCGCGCAGCCGCTCCTGCTCGGCCCGGTTGTCGGTGTCCAGCTTCGCGGCCCGGTCGGGGTCGAGCAGGTCCGACACCACGCCCACCACGCGCGACGCGTCGAGGACGTGCACGGTCGTCCCGGCGTACGCCGGGGCGATGCGCACCGCCGTGTGCTGCTTGGACGTCGTCGCCCCGCCGATGAGCAGCGGCAGCGTGATGCCGCGCCGGCTCATCTCCGCGCCCACGGCCACCATCTCGTCCAGCGACGGGGTGATCAGCCCGGACAGGCCGACCGCGTCGGCGCCCTCCGCCACGGCCGTCTCCAGGATCCTCGCGGCGGGCACCATCACGCCGAGGTCGATGACCTCGTAGTTGTTGCAGCCGAGCACCACGCCGACGATGTTCTTGCCGATGTCGTGCACGTCGCCCTTCACGGTGGCGAGCACAACCTTGCCCTGCCCGCGACCGCCGCCGCTCTTCTCCTTCTCCATGTACGGCTCGAGGTAGGCCACGGACCGCTTCATCACCCGGGCGCTCTTGACCACCTGCGGCAGGAACATCTTCCCGGAGCCGAACAGGTCGCCGACGACCTTCATGCCGTCCATGAGCGGGCCCTCGATGACGTCGAGGGGCCGGGGGAGCAGTTGGCGCGCCTCCTCGGTGTCCTCCTCGACGAAGTCGACGATGCCGTGCACGAGCGCGTGCGACAGCCGCTGCGCCACGGGGGCCTCGCGCCAGGACAGGTCGACGGCGCGCTTCGTGCCCTCGCCCTTGACCGTCGACGCGAACGTCACCAGCGCGTCGGTGGCGTCGGGGTGCCGGTCGAACAGCACGTCCTCGACGAGGGTCAGCAGGTCGGCCGGGATGTCCTCGTAGACGGCGAGCTGGCCGGCGTTGACGATGCCCATGTCCAGGCCGGCGCGCACCGCGTGGAACAGGAACGCCGAGTGCATCGCCTCGCGGACCACGTCGTTGCCCCGGAAGGCGAAGGACAGGTTGGAGATGCCGCCGCTCGTCCGGGCCCCCGGGCAGCGCTCCTTGATCAGCGGGAGCGCGTCGATGAACGCCTTGGCGTACCCGTTGTGCTCGGCGATGCCCGTGGCGACCGCCAGCACGTTCGGGTCGAAGATGATGTCCTCGGCCGGGAAGCCCGCCTTCTGCGTCAGCAGGTCGTAGGCCCGGCCGCAGATCTCCACCTTGCGCTCGGTGGTGTCCGCCTGGCCCTGCTCGTCGAACGCCATGACCACGACACCGGCGCCGTAGTCGCGCACCTTGCGGGCCTGGGCGAGGAAGGGCTCCTCGCCCTCCTTGAGGCTGATCGAGTTGACCACGCCCTTGCCCTGCACGCAGCGCAGGCCGGCCTCCAGCACGCTCCACTTCGAACTGTCGACCATGACCGGGATGCGGGCCACCTCGGGCTCGGTCGCGATCAGGTTGAGGAACGTGGTCATCGCCGTCTCGCTGTCGAGCAGGTCGGCGTCCATGTTCACGTCGAGCAGGTTGGCCCCGCCGCGCACCTGCTCCAGCGCCACGTCCACGGCGCCGGTGTAGTCGTCGGCCTCGATGAGTCGCCGGAACCGGGCCGAACCGGTGACGTTGGTCCGCTCGCCGATCATCACGAAGCCGGTGTCGGGGCCGATCGCGAACGGCTCCAGGCCGCTGAACCGGGTGGTCCGCTCCGGACTGGGGATTTTGCGGGGTGCGGCGTCCTTAACCGCTGCGGCGATTTGGGCGATATGTTCCGGTGTGGTGCCGCAGCAGCCGCCGACCACGTTGACCAGCCCCGCCTCGGCGAACTCGGCGATGAGCGCGGCCATCTCCTCGGGCGTCTGGTCGTATCCGCCGAAGGCGTTGGGCAGGCCCGCGTTCGGGTGCGCGGCGACGTAGGTGGGGGCCAGGCGGGCCAGATCCGCCACGTGCGGGCGGGCCTCGGCGGCGCCGAGCGCGCAGTTCACGCCCACCATCAGCGGCTCGGCGTGCTCGACCGAGCGCCAGAACGCCTCGACGGTCTGCCCGGACAGCGTCCGCCCGGACAGGTCCACGATCGTGACGGAGATCCACAGCGGCAGCTGCGGGGCGACCTCGCGGGCCGCCGCGACGGCCGCCTTCAGGTTGAGCGTGTCGAAGATCGTCTCGATCAGGAGCAGGTCCACGCCGCCCTCGGCCAGGGCCGCGATCTGCTCCGCGTACGTCGCCTTGACCTGGTCGAACGTCACCGCCCGGTACGCCGGGTCGTCGACACGGGGCGACAGCGACAGAGTCACGTTGAGCGGGCCGACCGAGCCGGCCACGAACTTCCCGCCGATCTCGTCGGCGGCCTGCCGGGCCAGCCGCGCGCCCTGCACGTTCATGTCGCGGACCAGGTGCTCCAGGCCGTAGTCGGCCTGCCCGATGGACGTCGCGGTGAACGTGTTGGTGGTGGTGATGTCCGCGCCGGCGGTCAGATACCGCCGGTGCACGTCCAGGATCAGATCCGGCCGGGTCAGGTTGAGCAGGTCCGGGTCGCCGGTGACGTCGCGCTCGTGACCGGCGACGACGTCGCCCTGGTAGTCCGCCTGGGTCAGGCCCGCGGCCTGCAGCATGGTGCCCCACGCGCCGTCGAGCACGAGGACCCGCTCGGCCATCAGCCGCCGCAGCGTGGCCGCCACATCGTCGCGCGTTGATGATCCAGTCACGTCGAGCACCTCCGAGAATGTCGGAGGCGCCCTTGCTGCGGTGGATCCGGGCCGAGCGTGGCGGGCATGTCGCCCGTTGCAGCGCCTCTCGGCCCGACTGTCGATGATACCCGCCGCCGCCGGTCACGCCCCTCGGTGACCACCTAGCAGGACGACCGCGCCGAAGATCGCGGCAGCGAGCGACAGGACCACGAAGAGCCCGGTGAACACCGACGCGGGAACGTAGGTCAGCTGGCGCAGGTGATAGGCGTCCGTGGCGCGGTCCGGCCCCCGGCTGCGGATCCTGGCCAGCCCCAGGGTGTCGCGCACGCCACTGATGAGCAGGAACCAGATCCAGGTGTACGCGAACCACGCTTCGAGGTTGGGGCTGTGTGCGCGCAGGACCAGCACGAAGGCCCCGCCGAGAGCGAGCACGCTGACCCGGCTGACCCAGCCCCGCGATACGAGCAGGGCGCAGGCGAGGAAGAACAGGCTCAGCCACAGCACGGCCCGGGCCCTGTCGCCGCTCAGCAGGGCCGCGCCGGCCAGTCCGAACGCGGACGGACCGAGGTAGCCCGCCAGGCCGATGGCGACCGAGGCCCCCGGCCCGGCCCCGAGAACCCTGGTGTGACCACTGGTGTCCCGGTTGATGACCAGTTCGAGCACGGTCGCGCCGAACGCCGAGGCGGTCAGCGCGTGCCCGCCCTCGTGAGCGATGGTCGAGGCATAGCCCGTCACCGCCCACGCGACGAAGACGAGGGACAACGCGATCAGCGCGGTGGTGATGATCAGGCCTGGGGAGGCGTGCGGGGCGGGCGGGGCGGCGAGCGACGTCGGCAACGCGGACCTCCCGGGCGGTCTCACCGGTGGGAGATCGATTGTCCTTGAACCGGCGGCGCGTCCGCGACGGGCCTTCGGGGGTCAGCGGCGGGACGGCACCGGTACCCGGGCGAGATCGTCGGCCACCACGATGTCGCCGTCGAAGTGCCGGGCGGCCTCCGCGTGGAACGCGGCCGGGTCGGTGTACCGGGCCGAGAAGTGCGTCAGCACGAGCCGCCGCACGCCGCACTTCGCCGCCACCCGGGCCGCCTGCGCGGCCGTGAGGTGGGCGTACGTCTGCGCCAGCTCGGCGTCCTCGTCGAGGTACGTCGACTCGATCACCAGCAGGTCGACGCCCTCGGCCAGGTCGTAGACCGCGTCGCAGAGGCGGGTGTCCATGACGAACGCGAACCGCTGCCCCGGCCGCGGTTCGCTGACCTCGTCGAGAGTGACAGTCCGGCCGTCGATGGTGAGGCTTCCGGCGCGCTGCAGTGCCCCGATCGCCGGGCCGGTCACGCCGGCCGCCGCTAGCCGGTCGGGCAGCATCCGCCGGCCGTCCGCCTCCACGAGCCGGTAGCCGACCGCGTCCACCCGGTGGTCGAGGTGCCGCACGGACAGCGTCCAGTCCGCCCCCTTGGCGATCTGGCCGTCGCCGGTGACCGGCACCTCCCGCAGGTCGTTCGTGTCGTGGAACGGCGCCGCGTGGCGCAACCGCTCGAAGTACTCCGCGCCCGAGGCGGGATAGTGCGCGTACACCGGATGTGTGATCTTGTCTTTGGCGAGGCGCTGCAACACCCCGGGTACGCCCAGGCAGTGGTCGCCGTGGAAGTGCGTGAGGCAGATCCGGGTGATCGCGGAGGCGGCCACGTCGGCGTGCGTCAGCTGGCGCTGGGTGCCCTCGCCCGGGTCGAACAGGATCCCCTCGCCGTCCCAGCGCAGCAGGTACCCGTTGTGGTTGCGGGTACGGGTGGGCGCCTGGCTGGCGGTCCCGAGGACGACAAGTTCACGCTGCGACACCCCACGACCCTATGCCGCCCCCTGCCAGGGCGCCTCCGGGTTTATCGTGTGCGGATGCGACGCCTGTCGAAGTGGTTGGCCCGCGTCGGGTTGGAGATCGCGATCTCCGGTACGGATGTGCAGTCCGATCGCCGGTCGTCGACGCAGGTCGGTCCATGATCGCCGAATGCGGTGCGGACGCGTAGTTCCGGCGACCCGATAAGCGGCAAATGACCCCCGGCCTGTCGTGAAGATCGCCGTCTCGTGTACCAGAGTGCAGCCCGGCCGCACTCCGGCACGCGAAACGGAGATCTTGCGTAAATCGATCTCCCTGCCTGAACCCACATCGCGTCGCGGTCACCTGCGGCGGATGTTCAATGTCAGGATGGCTGGCATGGGGAGCATCAATATCGCGGAGAAGTTGGGCCTGATCACCGAGTACTGGTCGCCGCGGACGGTGGCGACGGTCAACGACTACGACGTCCGGCTGGTCAAGGTGCAGGGCGAGTTCGTCCGCCACCAGCACGTCGATTCGGACGAGTTCTTCCTGGTTATCGACGGGGAGCTGACCATCCGGATGGACGACGGCGATGTGACGCTCCGCCCCGGTGACCTCTACGTCGTGCCGCGCGGCACGCACCACCAGCCGGTCAGCGCGGTGGAGACGACACTGCTGCTCTTCGAGCCCAGCGAGACGGTCAACACCGGCGACGCGGGCGGCCCGATGACCGCCACCAGCACGCCGATCTAGGGACGGACATATGGCCACGCACACGTACACGACGGTGGTGACCTGGACGGGCGACCGGGGCAGCGGCACGAGCGGTTACCGCGACTACGGTCGCGACCACGTGATCAGCGCCGACGGGCCGCCGTCGATCCCGGGCAGCTCCGACCCGACCTTCCGGGGCGACCGGGACCGGTGGAACCCGGAACAGCTCCTGCTCGCCTCCCTCTCACAGTGCCACATGCTGCAGTACCTGCACTTCTGCGCCGACGCGGGCATCATCGTGACCGACTACGTCGACGAGGCGAGCGGCACGATGGTCACCCGCGCCAACAACGGCCGGTTCACCGGGGCGGTGCTGGCCCCGCGCGTCACCGTGACCAGTGCCGACGTGGTGGAGAAGGCGCTCGCGCTGCACGACGACGCGCACCACGCGTGCTTCATCGCGAACTCAGTCAACTTCCCCGTCCGGCACGAGCCGACCATCCTGGTGGCTCCCCGCTGACGGCCGGCCGGAACCCGGCGCCGATCATCCGATATCCGTTGGGTGATCGGCGGGTTAAACGGGCTGGTTGACACCGGTAGGGTGCGGTGCCCGCCGCCTACATTGGTGTGATGCAGATGGTTGAAGACGCGACATGGGGGTGATCGCGGGTCCCCGTTGACCCGCGCTCGCCGCGATCACCCATCAACACCTTCTTCCGGAGTACGCCGCGACGCGGCGCCCGGAATCCGCAAACCGGATCAAGCCGGGGGCGGATCGGCAGCCCCACCATAGGTGCATGACCGAGCGTACGGACACCTTCGCCGCCTTTGTGGCGGTGCTCTCCGCCGCGCTCGACGACCACGACGCCACGGGCGCCGACCTGGCGCGGCGCATGCACCTGTCGCGCTACCACCTCGACCGGGTCGTCGCGGCCGCGGCCGGCGAGCCGCCGGCCGCGCTGCGTCGACGCGTCCTGCTGGAGCGCTCCGCGCACCGGCTCGCGCACACCCGGCGCACGATCCTGGAGATCGCGGTCGAGGCCGGCTACTCCTCGCACGAGGCCTTCACCCGCGCGTTCACCAGGGCGTACGGGGTGACGCCGAGTGCCTGGCGGGAGGCTCCGCGCACGCTGCGCCTGCCGGCGCCCAACGGCGTCCACTTCCACCCGCCGGCGAGCCTCGGGCTGCCGGCCCTCACGAAGGTAGGCCCCATGGAACTGCTGCTGAAGATGGTGGAGCACCACGTCTGGCTGGTCGGCGAGCTGCTGACCCGCGCGGCCACGCTGACCGACGAGCAGCTCGACAAGCGGATCGAGATCTCCGTCGACGGCATCGACGACGATCCGACGCTGCGACGGTTGCTGTCCCGCCTGGTCGGGCAGCTGGACATGTGGAACAACCGGATGGCCGACCACGACTACGACTGGTCCGTCGAGGCCGCCGAGTCCGTGGCGCACATGCGCGACCGGCTCGCCGAGGTCGGGCCGGCGTACCTGGCGAGCGTGCGCGAGCTGTGCGACGACAACCGCCTCGCGGAGACCTTCGTCGACACCCGGTGCGACCCGCCGGAGGTGTTCAGCTACGGCGGGATGATCGCCCACGTCCTCACCTTCGCCGCCCACCGCCGCACGCTGGCCCTGGGCGCCCTGCACGACCTCGGCATCACCGACCTGGCCCACGGCGACCCGGCCCCCTGGGTGGTCGCGACCACCTGAGGCGGCGAAAGGCCAGTTACGTGCGCAATTCGCGCCGAGGTTTCCCCACGTAAGGCCGATATCCGCGGCTACAGCCCGGCGAGCGCGGTGGCGACGGCGGGCGTCGGCGGGGACGCGACCGCGGGGGCGCGGCCCGAGCGGAGGTCCAGCAGGGCTTTCGCGCGGGCCGCGTACTCCCGGGTGGGGTTCCAGACGCGGGTCTTGAGCGTGCAGGTCGCGCAGTGGCCCGCGTCCACACCGTCGGCGTCCACGCCCAGGTGGCGGCAGAGCGCGATGGCGCGCGGCAGGTGGAAGCCCTGCGAGATGAGCAGCGCGCGGCTGACGCCGTAGGTCTGCCGGGCGCGGGCGCACGTGTCGTAGCTGTCCAGCCCGGCCGGGTCGGTCACGATCCGGGCCGGGTCGACACCCCGGTCGACCAGGTATTTCGTCATCGCGGCCGGCTCGTCGCCGGACGTGCCGTGCCCGTCCCCGGACAGCAGCAGCACCTTGACCTTGCCGGCCCGCACGAGCGCCACGGCCGCGTCCAGCCGTTCCGCCAACATGATCAACGGCGTGTGGTCCGCGGCGGCGAGCTGCGCACCGAACACGATCGCGACGTCCGCGGTGGGGGCGTCCGCGACGCGGTGGACACGCCCGCCCGACTCACCCATGACCCACACCGTGGGTACGGCCGACAGCGCGCCCGCCGCGAGCCCCAGGGTCGCCAGCGCGCGCAGGAGCCGGCCCGGTCGTGGCCGCCGTCTCGGAAAGATGAGGTTGTCACCGGCCCCCGTCATGGGCCGCACGCTAGTCGATCGGGGCCGTCAGCAGGGGGCGGCTGTGATCAGCGCCGCCCGAGCAGCCGCCCGAACCATCCCCGGGCGGGCTCGTCGTGCCCGGCACACCAGTCCTGCGCCGGGACCTGCGCGCGCACCTGGTCGACGTGCTGGCCACACCCGGCCCAGGTGGTCCTGCCGCAGGTGCGACAGCGAACGGCACGACACATGATCTTCGTTTCCTCTCGGGTGACTATCCGGAACGGTAGGTTTCCGCGTTTGGCGCGTTGCGGTGGGTGGGTCAGGCTGCGGGCTCGCCCGCGGTGGCGGCCGTTTCGAACTCGCAGAAGGCCTCGTAGGCGCGGGGGCCGTAGATGGTCGCCGGGCCGCCTTTCATCAGGAACGTCACGCCGATCGCCTCGGCGGCCTCCTGGCGGGTGGCGCCGGCGCGGGCCGCCGCCTGGGCGTGCGAGGCGATGCAGCCGTCGCAGCCCTCGGCCACCCCGATGGCGAGCGCGATCAGCTCCTTGGTTCGGGTGTCTAGGACGCCCGGGGCGAACGCGGCGTGGTGCAGCTCGCCGAAGCCCCGGTAGACGTCGGGGATCGCGCGGCGCAGCTCCCGGTGCAGCGGCGACAGCTCGCGCAGGACGGTCCTGCCGTGGGTGGAGGTGTGTTCGGTCATGGCGTCCCCCTTCAGTCGTTTATCCCCCCGGGGGGATATGGTTCGACGCTAGCACATCCCCCCGGGGGGATAGGATGCAAAGGATCACAATCCGCGTCGAAGGAGAGAGCCCATGGAACTGCCGCCCGACGAGATGAAGGCGATCATCGTGCGGATGAAGCGCGCGCACGGACACCTGGGCAGCGTCATCAGGATGATGGAGGAGGGCGCCGACTGCGAGGCCGTCCTCACCCAGCTCGCGGCCGTCACCAAGGCGCTCAGCCGCGGTGGGTACGCGGTGGTCGCGACCGGACTGCGCCAGTGCGTCGCCAACGGCGACGGCCCGGACAGCGTCGACGTGAAGAAGATGGAGAAGCTCTTCCTCACCCTCGCCTGACTTCGGCGGGGGACAACTGGGATCGGCGACCACCGGTGGGGCAGGATGGTCTCCGGCACGTACGGAGGTGGCAGTGGCCGGCAAGATCCGCGACGAGGACATCGCGCTCGTGCGCGACAAGACCTCGATCGTCGACGTGATCTCCGAGTCGGTGACGCTGCGCTCGGCGGGCGGCGGCAACCTCAAGGGGATCTGTCCGTTCCACGACGAGAAGACGCCGTCGTTCAACGTGTCGGCCGCCCGCAACGTCTTCTACTGCCACGGCTGCGGGGCCGGCGGCGACGCGCTCAAGTTCGTCATGGACCACGAGCACCTGACGTTCGTGGAGGCCGTCGAGCGGCTGGCCGCCCGCGCCGGCGTCCAGCTGCGCTACGTGGAGGCGGGCCCCGCGCCCGTGCGCGCCCAGCAGGGCAACAAGGGGCGGCTCGTCGTCGCGCACGCGGCGGCCGCCGAGTTCTACGCCGCCCAGCTCGCCACCCCGGGCGCCCGGCCGGCCCGCGAGTTCCTCGCCCGGCGCGGCTTCGACCGGGCGGCCGCCCAGCGCTACGGCTGCGGGTTCGCCCCCGACTCCTGGGACGCCCTCGCGCACGAGCTGCGCCGCCGCGGCTTCTCGGTCGACGAGATGATCAACGCGGGCCTGGCGAAGCAGGGCCGGTCCGGCCCGATCGACCGGTTCCGCCGCCGGCTGCTCTGGCCGATCAGGGACCTGGCCGGCGACATCATCGGGTTCGGCGCCCGCAAGCTGTTCGACGACGACGACGGCCCGAAGTACCTGAACACCCCCGAGACCGCGATCTACAAGAAGTCGCACGTCCTCTACGGCGTCGACCAGGCCAAGCGCGAGATCGCCAAGCAGGGCCGCGTGGTCATCGTCGAGGGGTACACCGACGTGATGGCCTGCCACCTGGCCGGCGTGCCGCTCGCCGTGGCCACCTGCGGCACCGCGTTCGGCGGCGACCACATCAGCGTCCTGCGCCGCCTGCTCATGGACACCGACGCGTACGGCGGCGAGATCATCTTCACCTTCGACGGGGACGCGGCCGGCCAGAAGGCCGCGCTGCGCGCGTTCGAGGACGACCAGAAGTTCGTCGCGCAGACGTTCATCGCGGTCAGCCCCGACGGCATGGACCCGTGCGAGCTGCGGCTCGCCCACGGCGACGCCGCCGTGCGCGACCTCGTCGCCCGCCGCGAGCCGCTCATCGCGTTCGCGCTGCGCTCCACGCTCGCCCGGTTCGACCTCGACACCGCCGAGGGCCGCGTGGGCGCGCTGCGCGTCGCGGCCCCGCTCGTCGCGAAGATCAAAGACAGGGCACTGCGTCCCGAGTACGCCCGCAAGCTCGCCGGCGACCTCGGCATGGACGTCGAGCCGGTCACCCGGGCCGTGGCGAACGCGGCCGGCCGCCAGGGCACCGCCGTCGCGCCGTCGCCGCGCAGCGCCCCCGACGCCAACGACCCGCGCGTCCTCGTCGAGCGCGAGGCCCTCAAGCTCGCCATCCAGGAGCCGGTGCTGGCCGGCCCGGCGTTCGACGCCCTCGACGCCGACATCTACCTGCACCCGCTGCACGTCGCCGTGCGCGGCGCGGTCGCCGCCGCCGGCGGCGCCAGCTCCGCGGTCGGCGGCGTGAACTGGGTCGAGGCCGTCCGCGACGCGTGCGACGACCTGGGCGCCAAGGCGCTCGTCGGGGAGCTGGCCGTGCAGCCGCTCATGGTCGACGGCGACCCCGACCCCCGGTACGTGACGATCACGCTGGCCCGCCTGCAGCTGCACGCGGTGAGCCGGCGCATCGCCGACCTGAAGTCGAAGCTGCAACGCATCAACCCGGTCACCAACCAGGACGATCACCTGCGGCTCTTCGGCGAGCTGGTCTCGCTGGAGGGGCAGGCGCGCGCCCTGCGCGAGCAGACGGTCGGAGGGCTGTAGCCATGTGGGGACGCGCAAAGAAGCTGCCCGCCGAGCGCCGGCCGGCCCTGGAGCGCGACGAGCGCGTCGTCGCCTGGGCCGCGACGGCCGACGACGGCACGGTCGTGACCACCAACCTCGGCCTGTGGCTGCCCGGCCAGGAGGCGCGGCTGGGCTGGCACGAGATCCACAAGGCGGCGTGGGACAACCCGCGCCTGACCATCACCCCGGGCGCCTACGTCGAGCACGGCGACGGCTACAGCGTGATGGCCGACCAGCCGCCCGTCACGCTGTCGCTGACCGACCCGGGGGACGTCCCGTCGCAGATCAACACCCGGGTCACCCGGTCCGTGGCGTCGACCACCCACCACGCGCTCGCCTCCGGCGGCGGCGTGCGGGTCGTGGGCCGGCGGGTGCCGGGCGTCGACGGGGTGACCTGGCACGTCCGCTACGACGACGGCACCGACACCCACGACCCGCTCGTGGTGCTGCAGACCGCCCAGCTGGTCGCCGAGGCGGCCTACGTCCCGGCCGACTGAGTCACAGGATCGGCTTGCCGCCCGTCACCGGGACCACCGCCCCGGAGATGTAGCTCGCCTCGTCGGACGCGAGCAGGACGTACACGGGTGCGACCTCGGCGGGTTCGCCGGGACGACCCAGGGGGGTGTTCCTACCGAACTCCTTGACGTGGTCGGGCGGCATCGTCGACGGGATCAACGGCGTCCAGATCGGGCCCGGCGCGACCGCGTTCACCCGGATGCCCCGGTCGCCCAGCAGTTGCGCCAGCCCGGCCGTGAAGTTCGCGATGGCGCCCTTCGTCGTCGCGTAGGGCAGCAGCGTCGGGCGCGGCTGGTCGTAGTTGATCGACGTGGTGTTGATGATCGAGGCACCCGCGCCCATGTGCGGCAGCGCCGCCTGGACCAGGCGGAACATGGCGGTGATGTTCACGTCGAAGGTGTGCTGCCACTCCTCGTCCGTGATCTCCTCGACCTTCTCGTGGGTCATCTGGTACGCCGCGTTGTTGACCAGCACGTCCACCCGGCCGAACTCCGCCACCGCGCGGTGCGCCACCGCGCGGCAGTGGCCCGGGTCGGCCAGGTCGCCCGGCACGAGCACCGCCCGGCGGCCGGCCTCCTCCACCAGCCTGGCGGTGTCCTTGGCGTCGTCGTGCTCGCTCAGGTACGAGATGAGCACGTCCGCGCCCTCGCGGGCGAACGCGATCGCGGTCGCGCGGCCGATGCCGCTGTCGCCGCCCGTGATGACCGTGGCCTTGCCGGCCAGTCGGCCCGACCCCCGGTAGGAGTCCTCGCCGTGGTCCGGCTTGCGGTTCATCCCCGCCGTGGTGCCCGGCGGGCTCTGCTGCGGTTCTTCGCTCATGAATGGCCCATACCCCGGTTGGGGCGCGCGACACATCCGTTAGCGTCGCGGCATGGCGACCCGTCGGATCCTCGTGTTCTCGAAGACGACCGGCTACCGGCACGAGTCCATTCCGGCCGGCGTCGACGCGCTCCGCCGGGTCGCGGCGGGGGCCGGGTTCGCCGTCGATGCGACCGAGGACCCGGCCGTGTTCACGGTCGCCGCTCTCCGGACGTACTCGGCGGTGGTTTTTCTGCAGACCACGGGCCCGGTGCTGGACGCGGCCCGGCGCGACGCGGTGGCGGGGTTCATCACCGGCGGGGGCGGGTTCCTCGGCGTGCACGCGGCGATCCTCGCGGAGCCGGACTGGCCGTTCTACCGGGAGCTGCTCGGCACCGAGTTCGTCGGGCACCCGGACGTGCAGCGCGGGGTCGTCTCGGTCGTCTCAGCGGATCACCCGGCCACCGCCGGGCTGCCGGCGCGGTGGGAACGGGTCGACGAGTGGTACGACTTCGCGGGGCACCCGGGCATGCCCGTGCTGCTCACCGTGGACGAGGGCAGCTACGCCGGCGGCGGCATGGGCGACGGGCACCCCATCGCGTGGTGCCATTCGCGGCTCGGCGGCCGGATGTTCTACACGGCGCTGGGGCACACGGTCGAGGCGTACTCGGAGCCGGAGTTCCTGGCGCATCTGGCCGGCGGGCTGCGGTACGTCACGGGTGAGGGGCCGACGGCGCCGGACCCTCACCCGTAGTTGACGTGCATGACTGGGATCAGAACGCGTCGGCGGTGAACCCTGCCCGCCGGCTCGCGGTGTCCCAGGCACCCTCCTGGTCGGCGTCGCTCGCCAGGGCGGGGGTGCGCCCGTTCTTTGAGGAGTGCAGCTTGTCGGTCACGACCTGCTTGCCCTGGTCGTACAGTTTGGTGGCCTGCGCCTGGACGACGCCGGCCGCCTCCTGCACCGTGGGGCTCTCCCAGACCTGTCGGCTCTTCGCCACGATCTGCTCGTAGCGCTGCCGCCCGGCCTTGGAGCCGAGCACGTAGCCGACCGCCAAGCCGCCGAGGAACAGAAGCTTGCCGCGCATGTCTTTCCCCTCTCTGCCGTGCTGCCCGGTGTCCCTATCCTGCCCGCGTGGGGGCCGTTTCATGCGTCATCCTGCCGTACCCGGGCTGTTTCGTCCCAGATCTGTCCAGGTGAGGGTTACTGTCGTAGCTGGCGGCGCGGCGAGGGATACCCCCTGGCGCGAACCCCGGGTCGGTTGTGTACTCTTGTCGAGGCCTCAGGCACGGTCCCCCGTAGCTCAATTGGCAGAGCAGCCGGCTGTTAACCGGCAGGTTTTTGGTTCGAGTCCAAACGGGGGAGCCAGTCACCACCCCGGACCAGTTCTCAGGTCCGGGGTTCTTCGTTTTGTGAGAATTCCTCACGTTCTACGGTCCTCGACAAGGACCTGCCGCCGAGTGCTGGGTCTGAGCATCCGGGGACGCCTCTCGGAGCTGCTCGGCGCGGACGGCAAGGACGCCTCCGGCGGTCTGCACCTCAGCCTCAACACCCACCCGGTGCCCGTCGTGACCGCCGACCGGGCGCAGCTACGCGAGCTGCACGCCAAGGCCACCGCGAACCCCGACCTGCTCGTGGTCGCGTTCAGCGAGGTCGCCCGCCGGTCCCGCGACTACGAGGAGTACCTCGTCGAGCTGTCGCGGACCCCGGCCGAGGACATCGACTACCTCGCGATCGCCGTCTTCGGCCCGCGCAACCGGGTGACCGCCCTGACCAGGCGCGTCCCGCCGCTGTAGGGCCGGCCGGTGGGTTCGCACCGCCTCGGCCTCGCCGAGGGGACCGCCCTCTACGCGGGCGCTGTACTCGGACCCGGCGTCCTGGCGCTGCCGACAGGGCGCCCGCGCCGCCGGGCCCGCGTCGATCATCGCCTGGGCCGGCATGCTCGTGCTGAGCGCGCCCGTCGCCATCGCGTTCGCCGCGCGGTTCCCCGACGGCGGCGGCGTCGCGACGTTCGTCAGCCACGCCTTCGGCGCGCGCCGCGGCCATGGTGGGCTGGTGGTTCTACGTCGCCGTGCCCGTGGGCGTGCTGGCCGGCGCGATCATCGGCGGGCAGTACGTCGCGGCCGCGGTCGGCGGCGACGACGGCATGGTGCTCCTCATCGCGGGCACGCTGCTGTTCATCGCGTTCGCCGCGAACTACGTGGGCCTGCGGCTGTCCGGACGGTTGCAGCTGCTGCTGGTCTCGCTGCTCGTCCTGCTGCTGCTGGTCACGATGCTGACCGCCGCACCGCACGCCACCGTGGCCAACTTCCAGCCCTTCGCGCCGCACGGCTGCCTGGCCATCGGCACCGCCGCGAGCGTGCTCTACGCGTTCGCCGGCTGGGAGGCCGCCAGCCACCTGTCCGCCGAGTTCCGTCACCCCGCGCGGCACATCGGCCTGGCCACGGCGATGACGCTCGCCATCGTGGGGGTGCTGTACGTGGGCCTCACAGCCACCGTCTTCGGCGTGCTCGGGCCCGAGGCGGCCCGGACCGACGTGCCGCTGACCCTGCTGCTGGAGCGCGGCATGGGGCCGGCGACGCGCGTCGCGACCGCGGGCGCCGCGGTCTTCCTCACCCTCGGCGCCATCAACGCCTACATCGCCGGCGGCGCGCGGCTCGGCGCGGCACTGGGTCGCGACGGCGCCCTGCCGAGATGGCTGGCCACGGGTGGGAGCGCGGGTGACGTGCCGCGGCGCAGCCTCACCGCGCAGGCGATCGCCTGCGCGGTGACCGGCGTGGCGAGCGTCGTCCGGCGCCTCGACCTGGACACGCTCATGCGCGCCACGTCCGCGTGCCTGGTCGCCGTCACCGCGGCCGGCATGTTCGCGGCCGTGCGCCTGCTGCCCCGGCGCACTCCGTTGTGGTGGGGCGCCCTCATCGGCAGCGGCTTTCCGGTAGGGGTGTTCGCGTTCTGCGGCCCGCTGGTCGTCATTCCGCATGCCGCACGCGCCGCACGAGAACCTCGAGGAGCACCTGCACGAGCACCTCCCGCACATGCACATCAGCTACGGCTTCGAGATCCCGCGGCACGAGCTTGACCAGCTGCCGAAGGAGACCATGCTCTCGGTCACCATGGCGGTCAAGAAGACGCACCGCGTCGACTGCAACCCGATCTTCATCAACCGCAAGAACGCCAACGAGGGCGAGTGCCTGAAGATCGGTGGCGACGACGTGCACTGGATCCACAGCGAGGAGATGCCAAAGAAGGCCACCGAGCTGTTCGCGCGCACCGGCCGACGACTGCCCGACGACATGTACTTCTCGGGCTTCGGCACCTACTTCATCGTCACCATGCGGACCCTGCGTCAGCGACTCTCGCCGCCCGGCATGCTGGGCCGGGTCGTGACGGTCGGCCAGGTCGCGTCCTGGTCGCCCATCCCGCTCGGCGCGCTGCTGGGCGGCTGGGTGACGGTCACGGTGGGCAGCGCGGCCACCGTGTTCATCGGGCTCGGGATCCTCCAGGCGATCATCGCGGGCGCGTCCCTGTTCAGCGCGCTCGGGCGGGCGGACGACTACCTGAGCCTCACCGTCCGCGAGCCGGTGGCGGCCTCAACCTGACGTGGACCGACGCCGTCCGGGGCCGGGACGCCGGCCCCGGAGGCGTGGGTGAACAGGGTAGGTAAGCTGACCCCGCCGGGGCGGTAGCTCAGCCGGTTAGAGCAGGGGACTCATAATCCCTGGGTCGCGGGTTCGAGTCCCGCCCGCCCCACCCTGGTGTTTTGCGCAGTTGAAGATCGCCGCTTCGCGCGCTCAGTGACAAGATCGGTGACGGACGTGTCCGTGAACGCCGCGCCTTGGCTTTTCGCGGCCAGCGCCGATAGCACGCAGCGCACGGGCCCACGGCTTTCACATGCCGCCATCGTCGCGGCAGGCTGACGGCCAACGACTGTTCTGCCAGCCGCTTGGCCACATCCACGGTCGTCGCCACAGTCGAAGGCTACTTCGGCGCTGAGCGCGCACTCGCCACGACGGTGCTGGCTGTCGCGGCGAGTGTGCGATCGGTGATTGCGGGCGATCCGGTCAAACGCAACGACCGGCCATCACAGCGAACGTCGCTGTTCCTGCCTTTCGGCCAGCCGGAGCATCTCGTCCTGTTCGATGTCGGCCATGATCTCCCGTACCTCCTGCGCGCAGCGGCAGGCGGCGGCGAACTTGGCAGCCCACACCAGCGCCTCCTCGCGTGAGGGCACGTCAACGACCACGAGCCCGCCGATGACCTCCTTGGTCTCCGGGTACGGGCCGTCGGTGACCACCCCGTCAGTGGCCACGATGCTTGCCCGCTGACGTTCCAGTCCACCGCCGAATACCCACACGCCGGCGTCCATGGCCTCCTGGGACACCGCGTGCGCGGCCTTGCCCACGTCAGGCAACTCCTCGCCGGTGATGTGATCCATCGCGCCGTCATCGAACGAGATCAAATACAGTGGCATCGCACGACTCCCTTGTCCTGGCGGCCTACTCCGGCCGTCCCACCTCAGCTACGAACAGGTCGCCCCGGATCCGACACTGCCAGAAGAAATTTCTCACGGGACCTCGTCATCCGGCCCGCAAGCGCCAAAATGGCTCATGCACCGCAGTCGGCTCGTTGGCATTCTCATCGACACGCCTGCCGCGAAGGTCGGCGCGGAGGTGGACTTCTGGTCCGGGGCGTTGGGCGTGCCGAGCTTTCCCGCGCCCGGCGAGGAGCAGTACACCGTCCTGGTCGATGCCGTCCCCTCGCTGTTCACCGTCGTCCAGGCCGTCGATGACGCGCCGCGCTACCACCTTGACATCGAAACCGATGATCTCGAAGCGGAGGTCGCCCGCCTGGCCGCGCTCGGCGCGGAGCCGGTGACCCGCTGGCAGGACGCCCACACGTTGCGCACGCCGGGCGGCCACCTGCTCTGTGTGGTGCCGGTGCACAGCGACCCCGAGACGTTCGCCAACTCGGCTCGGACGTGGCCGTGACGCCACGCGTCAATCCAGGGCGGAGCGCGCGGCGGCGAGGAACGCGCCGCGCAGTTCGTCCAGCTCGGCATAGAGGTCGTCGAGCGTAGGAACGCCGTCCCAGACAGCACGGTTCAGCCGGACGAAGTATTCGCGGGCGGCAGTGTGCACGCCAGCGGGATACAGCACCTGGAGCATGCGTTCGGCGACCCAGAGCCGGTTCATGATCTCTTGAGCACTGGTGGGCCAAGCGTCATCAGCGGTCCAGGTGTCGGGGCGGCTGAACGCGACGCGTTCCGCTTCGGCGGCAACGGCGATGAAGCGTTCGAGGTGGGTGAGCCGCTCGGCGCGCCTGCTCTCGGCCCGGTCGGCGTCCTGCTTGCGCTGCTCGACGCGCGCGCTCATGCGTTGGGTGTTGCTCTGCACCAGATAGGACAGACCGCCACCGAGGACCACGCCGCCGAGAGAGACGATCGCGGTGACGAGTTCGCCGGCCATCGGGCCACTGTAGCGATCGGCGTCACGTACGCTTCGCGCCGTGAGTTACCTGATCGACGAGAGCACCCGCCAGGTCCGGCAGTTCGTCTGCCAGTGCTGCGGGACGCAGGCGGAGCGGACCTGGGCGCACGTCGACCGGGACGGCGCCGCGGCGGCCGTGTACTACGCGAGCTGCTACCACCACAATGGCGTCCACGAGGCGTGGATCGACGCGATCCTCGGCACCTGGGGCCGGGACGACTACAGCGACCACCTGACGTTCTCCTGCCGGGTCGGGCCGGTCCAGGGCTCGCCGCTGCCCGCCGCGACCCTGGTCGACGGCGGCTTCGTATCCCCGGACGAGCCGGTCTTCGGACACAAGGTCAGCCGCGAGGAGGGCCTGAGGCACCCGCGCCTCGCCGACTTCTGGGCACTGGTCGACACGGTCCTGGAGCGCGACGCCCTCGTCCGTCGTCACGTCTACGGCACGGCCGCCACGCCCTGACCTCGGACGGAGGGTGCATGGGCATCGACTACAGCTTCGACGTGTACGTTCACCGCCGCGACGCCGGTCGCCTGCTGGCGGCCGTCGCGGCCCTGTGTGACACGTCCCATGGCGAACGACGGACCACGGTGGCCCTGCCCGACGGTACGACGGTGGATCTTCCCGCCACCTACGGGTTCAAGGCTGGTCGGACCGTCGAGCTTGCGGAGGTGGTCGCGGGCAGGGACCGGTCGAGCTTCGACATGGTGCTGTGCTTCCCTCAGGACGACGTGTTACGCAGGTACCGGGACGACTCGACCGACGTCGACGTCACCTCAGCGACCAGCGGGCAGAGCCGGGTTTTCCTGGCGTCACCCGCAGTCAGGCAGACGTTCGCGACGGTCGCGCTGTCCGTCGGCGCGCCGCTGTGCCTGCTCGATGTCGAGGAACGGTTCGACATCGTCGTGACCGTGTCCGACCAGCCGGTCTCCATCGAGATTCCGGTCCGTGCCTGCTGTGGGACCCGTGGGCGCCCAAGGATGAGGCGTACCAGGAACTACTGACCTGGCTGGCCGGGCCGCGGCCCACGACGTCGACCTTCATCGTCGGCCCGGGCCACGCGGACTACGACGCGTTCATCGACGACCTGACCAACCACTCCAAGGTGAGCGGCGTAGTCGTCTCACCAGATCAGGACCACCAGGGCCTCGTCGTCGGCGAGGTCGGCGATGGTGGTACGCAGTAGGTTCAGGGTGTCGGTGAACGCTCCCTGGAGTTCGTCGTCGTCGAGCTCGTCGTACTGGTCCATGAACTCGCGGATCTCACCGAGCGGGTACCCGGCCGGGTCGAGCTGAGGCAGGAGCGCCCGGTGCTCGGTGGTGATGACGGTGTCGTACGGGCCGTCCGGGTCGGTGCGGTACGGCAGCTCCGTACTGTCGATCGGAATGTCCCGTTCACCCAGGAAGGTGAGCACGTCGAGCATGAGGTACCCGGAGTAGGGGAAGGCGTCCGGGTCGATCCGCCGCCCGAACTTCGTGGCGACCACGTGCACCGGCAACTGCTCGGCTACGAGCAGGTCGCGGGGGACAAGGTAGAGCTGCGCGATGGCCGACATCGGCCCAACCTAGCGGCTCGCCGCGCCGACCGCTCGACCTCGGGGCACACTGGTCCGCGTGAGTGAGCCCTTCGTATGGTCGGAGCATGCGCAGCGGTGGCGCTTCCCACCGCCGCCAGACGCCGTGGCGGCGATCGACGAGGTCGGCCACGAGCTCGGGTCGGACGCGGACATCGACGCGGTCATCGCGGCGCTCGTCGCGCGCGAGCTGAGCTTCCTGGAGTGCATGCAGGGCCTCGTGGCGATCAAGGCCGTGACCATGCCGCAGGCAAAACAGCTCGTACACCGCCACCATGCACTCGCCGCCGGCCGGAAAGACCGTGAGGCGTTCTGGGCGGGGCTGTACGACGAGATCACGAAGGAACTGGCAGACCGGCAGCGAGGTCCGGCGACCGACCCTGTGGACCGGCAAGCTGGTCGCGGCGGCGGGTGAGGTACGCCGTCTCGGCGGTGTTGCCGGCCAGTCCGATGGCCCGGTCGTACTCGGCCCGGGACTCCTCGCCGCGGCCCAGCCGGCGCAGCAGCTCGGCGCGGGTGGCGTGGAAGGCGTGGTAGCCGTCCAGCGGCAGCCGGTCGACCTCGGCCAGCGCGACCTCCGGGCCGTCGAGTTCGGCGACCGCGACCGCCCGGTTGAGCCGCACGATCGGTGACGGTTCGAGGCGGACCAGCTGGTCGTAGAGCGCGACGACCTGTGACCAGTCGGTGTCGCGGAAGTCCCGGGCGTCCGTGTGGACGGCGTTGATCGCGGCGAGGATCTGGTAGCGCCCCGGCGCCTGGCCGGAGGCGAGACGCGCGCGGACCAGGGCGTGGCCCTCGGCGATCAGCACGCGGTCCCAGGCGCCGCGGTCCTGGTCCCGCAGAGCGACGAGTTCTCCCCGCACCGACACCCGCGCGGCCCGGCGGGCCTCCGTCAGGAGCATCAGCGCCAGGAGCCCGGCGACCTCGCCGTCGGCGGGCAGGAGGGCACGGACCAGCCGGGTCAGCCGGACCGCCTCGGCGGTCAGGTCGCCGCGGACCGGCTCCTTGCCGGGGTCGGACGCCAGGTAGCCCTCGTTGAAGATCAGATAAAGGACGGCGAGCACCCCGGTGATCCGGGCCGGGATGTCCTCGCGGAACGGCACGCCGTACGGAATCTTTGCTGCCTTGATCTTTGCTTTTGCGCGGGTGATCCGGCGGCCCATGGCGCTCTCCTCGACCAGGAACGCGCGGGCGATCTCGGGCACGGTCAGCCCGCCGACCATCCGTAGGGTCAGCGCGATACGCGCGTCCATGGCCAGCGCGGGGTGGCAGCAGGTGAGCACGAGGCGTAGCCGGTCGTCGTCGATGGCGCCGAGCGGTTCAGGGATGTCGATCAGCATCAGCGCCTCCCGGTGCTTCTCGTCGCGCTTGACCTCGCGGCGGAGCCGGTCGATGGCCTTGCGCTGGGCGGTGGTGGTCAGCCAGGCGCCCGGGTTCGGCGGGACGCCGTCGACCGGCCAGCGTTCGACGGCGGTCGCGAACGCCTCGGCGGCCATCTCCTCGGCGATGTCCAGGTCGCCCAGGCGCCTGGCCAGGGTCGCGACCACCCGGGCCCACTCCTCGCGGTGGACCCGGGTGATCACCTCACCGACGTCGTCGGTCATTCGCCCAGGAACGGTCGGAGTTCGATCCGCCGGTTGCAGGCCTTCGATCCGAGGGCCGCGAGCCGCAGCGCCACGTCGAGGTGCGGTGCCTCGATGATCCAGAAGCCGGCGATATGCTCCTTCGACTCCAGGTAGGGCCCGTCGGTGAACACCGGCTCCCCGTCCCGGCCGTCGACGACCGTGGCCGTGTCGGGCGACGCGAGGCCGCCGGCGAACACCCAGTGCCCGTCGGTCTTCAGCTGTTCGTTGAAGACGTCGATCGCGGCCGCCTCGTCCGAGGTCGCGAGTTCGGTCGAGTCGAAGAGTACGGACATCAGGTACTGCGCCATCGTGATCATCTCCTGTTGTCGGGTGGCCGCCTTTCACCCCTGCTACGAACGACGCTTCCCCGATCGGACACATTATTTCGAGGATCTGTTCAGCCGACGCGCTGGCGGACCTCGCGCAGCTCCTCGACGGTGAGGTAGGTGATGCCCCGGTCGCTGAGACCGAGCCGCAGCAGCGCGATCTGCGTGTCGGTCACCCGGTCGGGTCGTTCCAGGTAGGCGATGTGGGCGGCCTTCTCGGCGTCGAGCCCGGGGTGGCGCTGGACGGCCAGCGTGTACTTGTGGTCGTCGGCCACGGCCTGGCCGGACTCCGGCCCGGCCACCTCGCGCAGGTGCGCGACGGGCAGCTCGACCTGGTATCCGCGCGGGTTGAGGCCCTCGAACTTCGTGACGAAGCCGGGCGGGTAGAGGATCTCCGCGCCGTCGAGCCAGCCCTGCAGCCCGAACGGATTGATGTAGTACCCGGCGGAGCCGGTCACCGCGATGAGGCCACCCACCGCGGCGCCGCGCAGCCAGTGGCTGTTGTAGGTGACGCCCGTCGACAGGTAGTGCCGCTGTCCCATGTCCATCTGCGTGACGCCGTGCACGATGTTGGCCTCCACGGGAAGCCGGCTGATCAGGGTGATCTCGGTCGGCTCGTGCTCATTCTTGGGCGCCCGGGCCGCGCGGTACGTGGTGAGGGTGAGCCCGAGCTCGCCCAGCGTGGGAATCTTGGGCAGCCCGGCGGCGAGCGCCGCCCAACCGTCGCCGTAGGGCCCCCAGTGCTGGGCGGCGCCCATGTAGTGCGGGTTCGCCTCGCCGGAGGGCAGCACCCTGACGGCCTTGTTCGCGTTGCTGTACGCCTCGACCGCCAGCACCTCCTCCGGGGTCAGCCCGTACGTGGCGACCAGCACCTTCTTGATTTTGTACGGGGCCGTGGCGGCCTCGATCAGCTTCTCGTCGTCCGCCTCGAGTGGCGGATCGGCGATCTCCTGGCGCGCCGTGATGATGCCGCGCCGGTGCAGGTCGGCCGTCGCCAGCAGGCTCTTGAGCAGGATCATGTCCATCGGCCCGCTCGGGCGCCGCAACATGAAGGCCTGCCACTCGCGTTCGGCGACGGTGGACTGCGCCAGGATGATCGCGGCGAGGCTGTCGTCGGGTCGGCGCGCGCGGACGGCCTTCACCAGGGCGCAGTCGACGACCTGCTGGTCGGTCTGCAACGGATGCGGGTACTCGTGAATTGGCATGCCCGTACAGAGGAACGCCGGCGGCGCGCTGATACAACAGACGCGACGGTGTCCTAGTGGGGATACGCGCGGGGGATGCGGGTCGGCGTCTCGTTGCGGAACGCCTCGATGCGGCCGATCACCTGACGGCGGCCGACGGTGTTCTCGAGACGGTCGAGATAGAGGCACCGGGCAGCCAGTTTGTCGAGGTCGACGGTGAAGTACATGGCCATGAGCGGATTGACGAACAGGGCGCTGCCGCTCGTGCGCCGGGTGAACTGGACGTCCCCGAACGCGCCGCTGGTGGCGGCCGCGATCTGGCCGTTGACGATGCTCGGCCGGTCGGGCGTGGCGGCCTGGCCGTGGGCGACAGCGTCCCGGTAGAGCCCCGCCTCCCGGCTGTTGCCCGGGATCGACAGCGCGCCGAGGTAGCCGCCCTCGCGGTCGAGGGCGGCGAGGTTCTCCAGCACCTGCACGTGGTTGACCCCGTGGTACGCGTCGATGCCGAAGCCGAGGCAGGTCACCAGCTTCACCGGCACGTCGAGGCGGGCCGCGGCGGCGAGGCTCGTGATGTCCTCGACCGGCGTGCCCAGGGCGGACTCGTCGCCGCGCAGGAGGATGTCCGTCCCGCCGTCGACCAGGACGACCGCGTCGATGCTCAACAGCTCCATGAGGTACTGGTAGGCGGCCCGCTGGGTCTGCACGCCCAGCGGCGGGAAGGCGTAGACCGTGGCGGGCAGTCCCTGCGCGGCGAGCCAACGGGCGAGCGCCCGCTCGGGGAAGTACCAGTCCGGGCTGGTGGTGTCCGGCGTGACGGCCGCGACGTTGGGCGTCGCCCAGCTGTCGGTGTCGATCAGTTCGAGCTGGGAGAAGGACAGGTTGGCCAGGTGCACCTGCTTGCCGGCGTCCTGTAGCGCGAGGGCCAGCGGCAGGCCGGCGTAGACGTCGAACCCGCCGCCCGCGCCGGCGATCAGGACGTTGCGGGCCGGCGCCAGCGCGACGAACAGCGGCGGCGTCGCCAACGAGAACGTGTCCGAGCCCATCACCGGACAATGATCAGGCACCGGCTCCCTGATCGGTAGCCCGGCGTCGGCGGCGCGTCGGGCGCTGGCGGACGCGGCGCAGGGCGGCGCCGACGAGGATCATGACCAGGCCGCTCAGCAGCAGCGGCGGCAGGTGTTCGCCGGTGGGCGGAAGCTGCGGGGGCGCCGGCGGCGCGGCGGGTGGTGGCGTGGAAGGCGGTGGCGGCGTGGGCGCGCCGGGCGGCGGCGTCGGGGTCGGCCCGGACGGCATCGGCACGATGGTGACCGACATCATCGCCGTGTCGCAGAGGCCGGGCGCCGCGACCGCGCACCGGGCATAGGAGAACGAGTCCGTGCCGAGGAACCCGGGCAGAACCTCGTAGCGGATCAGGCCGTTCGGCAGCACGGTCGCCGTGCCGCGGGTCGGTGGCGTGACGACCACCGGCGGCCCGACGCCCGTGGTCGTGCCGGCCGGGCGGAGGTCCACGTAGGACCGGTGCGTGGTCACCGCCACATTCCCCAGCACCGGGAGTACGCCCACGGTCGCCCCGGCCTGGTCGCATGCCGCGAGGGTGAACGGCGCGCAGACCCGGTACGTGAACAGGTCGTACCCCAGGTACCCGGGCGACGGGATGTACCGGATCGCGCCGGCCTCGACCCTGGCGGTGCCGTGGGCGGGCGCCTGCACGACGACGACGACGCCGAGCTGGCCGGCGTCGTTGGCGGTCACCGGAACGAGGACCGACGTGCCGACCGGCGTCGTGGCGGTGTCGTCGACGGCGTCCGGGCGTACGGCCACGGCGGTGTTGGCGTCCGAGCACGACGTCGGGTCGCCGACCGTGCAGACGCGGACCGGGAACGTGTCCAGTCCGGAGTATCCGGCGTCCGGTTCGTAGTGCAGCATCGTGCCGACGACCGTGGCCGTGCCGTGCGCGGGGTCCGTCACGACCGTGGGCGGGCCGACCGTCCCCAGGTCGTTCGCGGTGACATTCGCCTCCACGGGAACGTTTACCGTGGTCAGGATGGTGTCCGGGATGGCGACGGGCTGGACGATGATGGTCAACTCGGCGGTGGCCTTGTTGCCGTCGATATCCGTCGCGGCGATGCGGAACACGTACCGGCCGCTCACCCCGGGCGGCGGTGTGTAGGTCCAGCTTCCGTTCGCGTCGACGGCCAGGCCGGACGCCCCCGACTCCTGCGTGTACGTAAGGCTCGTGGTCTGCCCGGGATCGGGGTCGGCGCCCACGAAGCTGCCCGAGATCCCGCGGTCCACGATGGTCGACCGGGTCAGGTCGTCCAGGACCGGCGGATGGTTGAACGTCGCGGCCGCATCGACGAAGACGCTCACGGTCGCGTTCGCGCACAGCGCCGGGTCGTTGACGCTGCAGACCTGGTAGAGGAAGGCCTGGCGGCCCGGCGTCGCGGAGGTGAAGGTGATGGTGCGGTCGTCCGGATCCACCGTGGCGGCCGGATCGGTGGTAGTCACCTCGCCGCTGGCGGCGATGTCGTTGGCGAGCACGTCGATGGTCACGGGCGTGCTGATGATGGCGGCGACCGCGTCGGCGTGCGCGACCGGGGACACGCGCAAGGTCACCGTACCGGTGCTGCACAGGGGGACCGGGGCGTTGTCGCAGCCCACCACCGTGAACCTGTCGATGCCGCTGAACCCGGGGTCCGGCTCGTAGACGTAGTTGCCGTCCGGCCACACGGTCGTCGTGCCGTCGTGCGGTGCGGCGCCCAGCCTCGCGGTGACGGTCTGGCCGGTGTTCGGGTCGCTGAGCGGCACGAACCCGAACAGTTTGCTCCCCGCCGGGGTGTCCCGCGTGCGGTCGCCCACCTGCGGCGGGTCGTTCTGGATCCGGACCACGTTCGCCGTCACGGCCGCGCTGTCGCAGACGTCCGTCGAGCCGGCCAGCTCACTGCAGATCCGGTACTGGAACACGTCCGATCCTACGAACCCGGCCGCTGGTGTGTAGGTGACCAGGCGCTGGGCGTTGACGGTCGCGGTTCCGTGCGCCGGTGGCGCGGTGATGACGGGCGGGCCGACGATCCCACGGTCGTTGACGGTTATCGAGGTGGTGATCGGCGAGTCGGGCGTGGTGGTGATGGTCAACCCGTTGGCGACGGGCCGGACCACCATGGTCAGGGTGGCGGTGGCGCACAGCGGCGTCGGGGTGCCGTTGTCGCACGCGGTCACCCCGAACCGGTCGCGACCGGTGAACCCGACGTTGGGCGTGTAGCGGTACACCCCGCTGGTCTGCACGACGGCAGAGCCGTGCTGGGCCGCAGCGCCCCTGGTCCACGTCAGCGGCTGTCCGTCCGGGTCCGACCCGGCGGCCAGGCCGAACACCGCCTGGTCCACGGTCGTCTGCACGGTGGAGGAGACGGCCGTCGGCGGCCGGTTGGCCGTGACCGTGGGGACGACCGTCGTGGTCACCCGGGCGGCGCTGTAGCTGCCGTCGTTGTTGGACGGGTTGGGATCGGCGGTGGCGGCGACCGCCGAGGTCACGTCAAGGAGGGTGCCGGAGGCGGGCGCCACGCCGTCCACGGTCAGCGTGACCGAGCTGCCTGGCGCCAGCGTGCCCAACCCCCAGGTCGCCGTGGTGCCGGAGAGCGCGCCCCCGGCCGAGAGAACAGGGCTGCCCAGCGCCGCCGGCAGGTCGTCGCGGGCCTGCACCGCGGTGGCCGTGGCGGGGCCGAGGTTGGTCACGGTGATCTGGTACCGCATCGGCGCGTTCGCCGTCACCTGGTTCGGGCCGACCTTGGTGGCCACGAGGTCCGCCTGTGGCGGCCCGCTCAGGGAGCAGCCGGTGGGCAGGTACCCCGGGTCGGGCGGGGTCACCGGCGCGCGGATCACGTTCGCGACCGTGCCGCTGGAGACGTCGAAGATCGGCCCGGTCGGCGTGGTGTCCTCGAAGATGACCGGTGCCGCCGCGTCCGTACCCACAAACTGGTTCTGGCTGATCGTGCTGCCGGTGAACCGAAGGCGACCGAAGCCGGTGACCGTGCCGTTGTTGACGAAGCTGTGGCCGAGTGAGGTGCCCGCCGCGTCCTGGCTGACGAGTCCGGAACCGTTGTTGACCAGGGACGCGCCGACCGAGACGACGCCGGAGTTGGTGATCGTGCCGCTGTTGTAGAGGTCGTCACCGACCGTCAACCGGCAGGTGTTGGCGACCGAGGAGCCGCTGTTGAGCCCCAGGCGCGCCGAGACGGTGAGCCGACCGGAGTTCACGATCTGCCCGGAGCCGATGAAGGCGCCGATGGTGGCGGTGCCGCTGTTCTCCAGGCGAGCAGGCGGATTGAAGTTGAGTCCCGGCAGGTCGAGCGTGCCGGCGTTGGTGACGACCGTGCCGTTGCCGAAGACCATGTCGTAGTCGGCGGTGAGCGTCGCGCCCGCGCCGTTGGTCAGCGTCGCCGCGCCGTTGGTGTTGAGGCCGCCCGTGAGGCGCATCGTGCCGTGGTTGTCCAGGACGAAGCCCGTGGCGACGACGGTGGGCGGGTAGACGACGTCGCCGAGGTTGCTGATCGTGCCGGCGGCCCCGTTCACCACCCAGGACGGGCGGAAGCTCGTGCCCGCGGCCACGCAGATGATAGAGCCGCCGGGGAGGCCGTTGACGCCGTTGGTGTACGTCCCACCGGCGTTGAGCAGCACGCCGTCGCCGGCGCCGAGGTCCAGCGGGGTGGACCGGTCGGCGACGGGCGTCGCGCCGGCACACGACGGGACCGGCGCGGCGGCGGCCGGCGCCGGTGGGAGGGCGAACGCGCAGAGGACAAGGACGCGGCCGCACGAAGCCATATAATGCGCCCATTCTCCCACAAAATAGTATTATCATATGTAATGCCTCTCATATAGCGCACGGGATGGCCGCTCAGCGCTACCGTCGGCGTGTGCCGGAGCGCAGCGACGACAAGACGGACTTCAGGAAGACCCTCGACGCCTACCGGGCGCAACGGGGCCGGTTCCGCATCGTCGACGTGCCCGACATGCGGTACCTCATGGTGGACGGCCATGGCGACCCCAACACCTCCACCGCCTTCGCTGAGGCGATCGAGGCGCTCTATCCGGTGGCGTACAAGCTGAAGTTCGCCAGCAAGCGCGGCCTCGGGCGCGACTACGTCGTCCCACCGCTGGAAGGCTTGTGGCGGGCCGAGGACATGGACACGTTCACGACCGCGCGGGACAAGTCACGGTGGGACTGGACGCTGATGCTCATGGTCCCGGCCTGGATCGAGGAGGCCATGTTCGCGACCGCCGTCGAGCAGGCCGGCGCCAAGAAGCGACCGGCGCGTCTGGACGACGTCCGTCTCCAGCTCCTGTCCGAAGGGCGGTGCGTGCAGACGCTGCACGTCGGTTCGTTCGACGACGAGGCCGATGTGCTCGCACACCTGCATCACGAGGTCATCCCCGGCCAGGGGCTCCGCCTGACCGGCACGCACCACGAGATCTACCTCAGCGACTTCCGCAGGGTCGCCCCCGACAAGCGGCGCACCATCCTGAGACAGCCGGTCGAGCCAGCGCCCGCCTAATAACGATCTCCGTGGGTAATCTTGGCACGTAACACGCGGATATCCGCTTGTTTCGTCCCAAGATTGATTGTCTAGGCGAAGGCGGACTCGGCGTGTAGGTGGTCCGTGTAGACCTTCTCGGTGCCGTCCGGGTAGCAGGCGTGGGGGATGACCATGCCGTCCGGGGCGCGGTGGAGGTACATCAGGGTCTCGCCGACCACGGCGTGGCCGTAACCGTCCGCCCGCTTCGCGGCCTGCTTCGCGGCGAGCGGGTGCTGCTCGCGCCACTTGCGCACCTTGTCGGTCATCTTCGGGCTCGCCCCGGCCGCCTCGACCTTGCCGGTCATCTGGTCCACGGCGGCCACGTCGAGCACCTCCACCTGGACGTTCTGACGGCTTCCCACCCGTTGCCCCCTTTGCCGAGCGGTCCGGCGATACGCCGGTTCAGTCGCATTATCGCCGACCTGCAGGGGCGAAATCCGGGCTTCCGTCACACCTGGCGCAGGTGGGGCCGGCGGCGGAGGCGGGCCGACGAGACCACCGCGACGAGGGCCAGCATGACCAGCGTGGCGGCGATGCCGTGCACGCTGCCGCGGACCAGGTAGTCGGTGCCCATGTTGTCGACGGCGTACGTGCCGATCTCGCGGCTGGACCAGAACGGGGTGACCTTGGCGATGGTCGTGGCCGGGTCGATGATCATTTGGAGGGCGACCGCCGTGAGGAGCAGCAGGGTGCCCTCCATCTCGCGGGGGAGCAGGTAGCCGACCAGCATGCCGAGCGGTGCGGCGATGACCACACAGCACAGCATCGCGAGCGAGATGGCGCCGTAGCGCAGCCCGGTCGTGTCGAGGCTGACGAGCAGCAGGAACGGCGCGGCGAGGAGGACGCCGAGCGTCCACAGCCCGACGAGTCGGCCCAGGTAGAGGTCGTGGGCGCGGTAGCCGGCCAGGCGCAGCCGCGGCTCGATCGAACGCGCCCCGATGGTGGAGAACAGCGCCGCCGTGCTCACCGCCCAGCCGATGCCGATGAACAGCGACCGGATCGACTGCCCGATGTACTGGTCGCGGCGGATCAGGTAGAAGGCCAGCGGCAGCAACAGCAGCAGGGCGATCACGCCGCGCCGCCGCGCGAGCTCCCGCAGTGTCATCTCGGCGACCGTCAACAGTCGTTTCACGAGTTCGCCTCCGTCAGGTCGAGCACGATGTCCACCTGGTCGAGTTCGTTCAGCATGTGGGTCACGACGACGATCGCCTTGCCGTCGTCGCGCAGGCGCCACAGCTGCTGCCACAGGTTCACGTAGGCGCCGCGGTCGAAGCCCTGGTACGGCTCGTCGAGGAGCAGCACGTCCGGCTCCGTCAGCGTCGACATGACGAGGTTGAGCTTCTGCCGGGTGCCGCCGGACAGTTGCCCGGCGAGGGTCGCGCCGACGTCCTGCCAGCCGAGCTCACCCGCCCGCGCGCGGCCGGCCGTCCGGGAACGGTCGCGGGTGAGTCCCTTGCCGGCGCCGACCAGCGCGAAGTGCTCGTCCGGCAGCAGGTACGGCGCGGTGCCGCCGTCCTGGGGCGAGTGGGACAACGTGCCGTGCACGGTGACGGTGCCCGCGTCGGGGCTGATCAGGCCGGCGCAGATGTTCAGCAGCGTGCTCTTGCCGCAGCCGTTGGCGCCGACGACCGCAGCGATCTGCCCAGCCCGTACGGTCAGGTTGACGTCGCGCAGCACCTGGCGGCGGCCGTACCGCTTGGTGATGCCGTCCGCCTGGAGGCGGACCGGGCCGACCGGTCGGGCGTGCGAGGCCGGACCCCGGAGGCTCTCCGCGACGGCGGCCGCGTAGCGCTCGGGGGCGCCGAAGGCGCGGTACGGGTCCTCCGCGCTGTCGCGCAGGTGGGCGCGGACGTCGGCGACGACCGTCGCCACCTGGGGATCGGCGAGCCCTTGCCGGCGCAGCTCGCCGGCCAGCAGCGCCAGCCACGGTTCCGCGTTCATGGGCCGCCTCCCTCGTCCAGCAGCTTGGCCACGCTGGCGGCGAAGCCGAGCCAGTCCTCGCCGTCGCGGGCCAGGCAGTCCCGGCCGGCGTCGGTGATCCGGTAGTACTTGCGCGCGGGACCTCCGTCGCCCTCCTGCCACCGGGTGGTGACGCAGCCGGTGCGCTGCAGGCGCAGCAGCACCGGATAGAGCGTGCCGCCCTGGATGGCACCGAGCCCGGCCCGTTCCAACGCCTGGCCCAGCTCGTACCCGTACGACTCGTCGCGGGCCAGCAGGGCCAGCACGCACAGGTCGAGGATGCCCCGCAACCACTGGTTACGGCGGTCGAGGTCCACGGCCGAGAGCATAGGGGGACCAGCTATGTTGCGCAACAACCTAGTCGTGCAGGTAGTGCGCGACGCCCCGAAATTCGGCTGCGGTTGACCTCGAGGGCTCTCTACGCTCGGCGTTTCCGAGGGGTCGGGGGTCGTCATGACGTGTCACCTGTACGCGGTCAGCTTCGACGCGGGCGAGCCGCTGGCCCTGGCGCGGTTCTGGTCCGGGGTCCTGGGGTGGGACCTGGTCGACGACCCACGCGACGGCGTCGCCGTCCTGCCCCGCGATGACACCGGGTTCCGGCTGCGGTTCCTGCCGAGCCAGGAACAGAAACTGGGCCAGAATCAGATCCACTTCGATCTGACGAGTACGTCCCTGGAAGAGCAGCAGGCGACCGTTGCCAGGGCGCTGGAGTTGGGTGGCCGGCACATCGACATCGGCCAGGGGCCGGACGACGGCCAGGTCGTGCTCGCCGACCCTGAGGGCAACGAGTTCTGCGTCATCGAGCCCGGCAACAACTTCCTCGCCGACTGCGGGTTCATCGGCGCGGTCAACTGCGACGGCTCGCAGCAGGTCGGGTACTTCTGGAGTGAGGCTCTCGGCTGGCCGCTGGTCTGGGACCAGGACGAGGAGACCGCGATCCAGTCGCCGCGCGGCGGCTCGAAGATGGCGTGGGGCGGCCCGCCGTACCTGCCGAGGCTGGGCAGGAACCGGCTGCACCTCGACATCGCCCCGCCCGCCGACGGCGACCAGCAGGCCGAGGTCGAGCGCCTGCTCGCCCTCGGCGCGACGCGCCTGGACATCGGCCAGGGCGACGTCAGCTGGGTTGTGCTGGCCGACCCCGACGGCAACGAGTTCTGCGTGCTCACGCCCCGTGCGACACTTCCTCTCCGCTGAGGGGGAGGAAGCACGGTATGACGCACACGGGGGACGGGGCTGGCGCGCCCGAGGACTGGTCCGATTTGCCACCGCCCGGTCAGGGCATCCGAGGCGGTCTCGTCGTCGTCGCCGCCGTGAGCGTCGTACTCCTGGTGGTATGCGCCTTTGCGGCCGGCATCTTCGTTTGGGCCAATATGCGGCAATCGGTGCCGAATGCCGCTGCGCCGGTCGTGCGCAACTATCCCAGCGCGAGCGCGCCCGCCGCGAGCGCGCCCGCGACCGAGGCACCCGTGGAGGACGGGCCGCGGGCCAGCGCGTACCCGGCGAAGGACATCACGGACCTCAACCGCGTGTGCGACGAGAGCGTCTACTACCCGGAGCTGCCCAAGCGCGCGGGCAAGGCCCCGCATCCGGTGGTGCTCCTCGTCGACGACGGGGTCGGATTCGGCGGCCGAATCCAGGACAATGGGTACCATTCGTCGCTGGGCTACTCGAAGTCGCTCGACCGGACCTGGACGCCGGCGGACCCGAAGAACGTGCAGTTGGTCGCCTGCCTGGACCGGGTGAGCGCGGGCTCGAAGATCCGTAACTGCACGTTCGACGACCCGGACCCCGTCACCGCCTCGCTGGTGCGCGCCGGTTGGCGCCTTCGGGTGTACGAGGCGGCGACCGGCCGCAAGCTGCTGGACAGGAAGCTGTCGGGCGACGACCACGCCTGCCCGTTCGTCGTCCTCGTCGGCCCCGACAAGAAGATCTACGCCAGCGTCAGCGACCGCGTCGTCATCGCGGCCCTGCGCGACCTGGTGAACAGATAACGGATGGACGGTCTGAACGCTCTTGCCGAGGCGCGCCGGCATCACCGGGGGAAGGTGAACGACGTGCTTCGTCGCCCCGGCATGTACGGCGGGGACGAGGTCGCCGAGCTGCTCCTGTTCGAGGCGATGGCAGCCGTTGACGGGGTGTTGGAGCGCTGGACGGCCGAGCGGGAGTCGCTGCGCGCGAGCGGCCTGTGCCTGCCGACGGGCGTGCGGGGCGCCTACGGCGACATCCTGCCGGCGCTGGGGCTGCGCGACGCGGTCGCCTCCGTGTATGCGCAGGTCGCCCACCGCTTGGGTTGGCTCGACCTCGACCGGGCGTTATCGCCGACGGAGTTCCGGCGGCTGCGGGCCGAGGTCGAGGACTGGGTGCGACGGGACCGGACAGCGACCGAGCTGACGGAGACGTTCGGGCGTCCCTCAGTTCGGATCGGCGGCCGGAACCCGTTCTATCCCCACACTTTGGTGTACGCCACGGAGGACGGTGGCGCCGACCTCATCTGCTTCCACCTCTGGAACTCCCTGGCGGACGCGGAACCGGGCACCGGCCCGCGTGGGGTGTACCCCGAGCCGGTGGTGCTCGCCGTACGTCACCGGGCCGGACCCTTCGCCGACGCGTTCTCCTTCACGCCGGAGGGGACCCGACGCCGTCCGGAAGTGGCGACGGCCACATGAGCTGAACCCACAGGGGTCCATGTCACGCCGTATTCCGTGTTGCATCAAATGTGCAGCACAGGTTCCACAGCAGTTCAGCGTTCGTGCAGTGGCCCATCGCGGCAACTTCGCCTTCGTCGCTGGACGTCTCCAGTCGGTTCGTTCTCACCGGGCCGCCGCGAGCCACTCGCGGTAGGTGGTCGTGGCGAGTACGGCGTCTTCTTTGGCGATGAGCGCGTCGCCCGGCGCGGCGGCGAACATGCCGGCGCCGGGATCGGTGACGACGGCGCGGTGGTCGCCCCGCGCGGCGAGGGTGATCCTGCCCAGCTCGTCGAGCGGGAAGACCTCCGGGCCGGCGACGTTGCGGGTGCCGTTCAGCGGCGCGCCCACGCTCACGTCGGCCACCGCCCGGGCGACCTCGGCGGCGGCCATGGGCTGCACGGGCGTGGCGGGCAGGCGGACCGTGGTGTCATCGGCGGCCCACGTCAGCACCGTCGCAATGAACTCGAAGAACTGCGTGGCGCGGACGACCGAGTACGGCACCGGGCCGGCCTTGAGGATGTCCTCCTGCAGCACCTTGGCCCGGTAGTAGACCCGGTCGGGCACCAGGTCGGCGCCCACGATCGAGAGCACGACGGCATGGCCGACACCGGCGTCGCGGGCGGCGGCGAGCATGTTGTCCATGGTCGTCCGGAAGAACCCGGGCGACGCGTCGTCGAACGTGGGCGAGTTCGTCAGGTTGACCACGACGTCAGCTCCCGCCAACGCCTCGGCCAGACCGGTCCCGGCGAGCAGGTCCACGCCGACAGCGCCGACGCAGGCGGCCATACTCTGACGCGTGACGACGAAGCGGTTGATCGACAAGGTCCGGCGGGACTTCGCGCCGGAGGAGTCGGAGATCCTGCTCGGGTTCCTGGCCGAGTTCGACGGGCTCGACCCCGACGAGGTCGGCGCCGAGCGGCTGCAGGCGGCGATCGTGCTGGGCGCCCGGGGCGACAGCCGACGCTTCCTGCAGATGCTCGTCATCGCCCGCGGTGACTGGCGCGACGCCCTGGTGGTCGGCGGACTCGCGAACGACGACTGGCCCGACCGCCTGGCCGACGCGCTCGCGGCTCGTGACGGCGCTCAGTCGCCGCTGTGACCGCCGAAGTAGATGAAGGCCGGCCTGTCACCGTCGTGGGCGACGAGGTACGCGCCCTGGTCACGGCCGAAGCCGTCGATCCCGCACCGGCCGACGGCCTCCTCGACGGCGGCCACGCTGGGCCGCCGGGTGCCGAACAGCTCGTCGAGGGTCTCGCCCGGTAGCGGCGTCACAAGGCGTTCGCCCGGTTCATCCCCGACGCCGACCATGTCGATGACGGAGTGGGTCCCCGAGAACGGCTGGGCGTCCAGCAGCGTGTCCGGACCTGTGACCTTGACGTGCGCCGCGCGCCATTCCTCGCGGATCTCCGAGTCCTCGGGCTCCCAGGCCTCGTCCAAAAGCTCCTGCGGCAGGTCGGCCAGCATGTCGGCCATGTGCCTGGCGACGTACTCCTCCTCGGTCATCGCCAGGGCCTCCGCGCTCGGCTCGTCGCGGCAGAAATCACCCCTGTCGTACGCGTCCTGCCGCGCCTGCCGCAAGGCCGCGCGAACATCACTCTGGTACGGCGTCCGCGCGCTCCACCACGAGGCACCCATGTCGCTCTCCCTCCCGAGGGACCGTCATCTAACCACCACTACCGGTACGGTGTCGCGATGGCTGACGTGGAGATCATGGCGCGGGTCGGGGTCGGTGGCGGGGCGCCCGTGGAGCGGTTGGTGTGCCATCCGCGGCTGCCGTTCGTCGCCGGCCTGAGTTCGGCCCGCCCGATGGTCCACGTGTGGGGCTGCGAGGGCGGCGAGCTGCGCGAACTCGGGACGGTCGGCGGCGACGCGGCCGACTACGACGACGTCGTCGGCTGGGAGCGGATCACCCGGACGCCGGGCGTGGCATGGCACCCGGACGAACCGCTGCTGCTCGTGGCGAGCGAGGGCACCGTGACGCGGTGGACCCCCGCAGGCATCTCCGCGCTCGACGGCCTCCCACCCGCCGCCGCGTACCGCCGCCTGGCGTTCAGCCCGGACGGTCGGACGCTGTGGGCGATGCCGTCGGCGTCGGACGCCGAGGACGACGACAACGACTGGGGCGCCTCCGACACGATCGACCTCGGGACGGGGAAGGTCGCGCCCGCCCGGTGGTGGGACACCGGGATCGCCGCGCATCCCGGCGGCGGTCTCGTGCTCACCTACCGCAGCGACCAGGGCGCGACGCTCGGCCTCTTCGCGCGGGTCACGCAGGATGGTGCCATGCGCACCCTGCGCCGAGCGCTGATCCTCGACGTCGACGGGTACGAGGAACCGATCTTCAGCCGGGACGGTCGGCACTTCGCGATCCGTGGCAACGCGTACGACCAGACGCTGGAGGTGTTCAACTTCCCCTCCCTCGAACGTGTCCTCGGCACCATCCTCGGCGACCCGAACCCCGGCTACCCGTACCCGGACGAGTGGGTCGAGCAGATGCGTGCCTGGTCGCGCCACAACACCGCGTTCGGCGCCGAGCCGGGCGTGCTGTGGATCGGCACGCCGGACGGGGAGCTTCTGCGTCTCGACGTCACCGACCAGGAAGCCGACCAGCACGACGTACTGGCCGGCTCCCCGGTGACCGCGTTGGCCGCCATGGCGACGGGCGAACTTGTGGTCGCCAGCGGTGGCGGTGAACTCGTGCTCGTGTCGGTGCCCGCTGGCGCGGCGGCGCCCCGTGACGCCGCCGCGCTGCGGGCCCTGGTCACGACGTTCGTGGACAGCACCTCGGACGTCCCGGACGACGATGAGGACCTGGAGGAGCACCTCGTCGTCACGGACGGCACGCGGACCTGGGAGATGAGCGACTGGGAGTCGGTGCTCTCCGCAGAGGACACGGACCCCACCTGGCTGCAGCTCCAGGCAGCCATCAACAACGCGCGCGACCAGGAGAAATGACGCCCCGTTACCAGTCGACAGGGGTGCGGGCCTGGTGTACCGCCATGGCCCGGGCGACCGCGACCGCCTCTGATGATCGTGTCGTGGTCCCGTCATCCGCTCCCCTCCGGTGTGGACGGTGGCCGAGCCTAGGAGGCAAAACCGCAGGTCAACAGGGCTTTTTGGCCGAGTGCCAGGGGGTGTTGAGTTCGGTACGATATGGACAGCCGCAACCTCGGAGCAGACCATATGGCGCGCCAGAGCGAGGTCCAGCCGCCGCTGCGTGGACGGGCAGCGGAGACCGCTGCCCTCGCCTCGGTGCTCGCGGCCGCCCGCGCGGGCGACGGCGCGGCGCTCATCCTGGTCGGCGCGACCGGCACCGGAAAGTCCGCGCTGCTCTCGGCGGCCGCCGCCGAGGCCGACGGTTTCCTGGTGCTCGCCACGTCCGGGTCGCCCAACGAGACCGACCTGCCGTACGCGGGCCTGCGACGCCTCCTCGACCCGGTGACGGGGGAGGAGACGAGCCCTGCGGGCGCGTTGGCGCTGCTGCGCCAGCAGGAGCGGATCCTGGTTATCGTCGACGACGTCCACCACCTTGACCGAGCATCCGCCGACACCCTGTCGTACCTGGCCCGGCGCCTGGACAACACCGCGATCGGCATGGTCCTCGCCCTTGACCCGGCCGACGGCGGCGACGTCCTGGACCGGACGATCCCGCGCCGGACGCTGCCCCCGCTCGACGAGCGGGCCGGCCGCGCGCTGCTCGACGACCTGTCACCCGGCGGGCTCGCCGGCGACGTGGCGGACGCGCTCGTGGCGATCGCCGCGGGCAACCCGCTCGCCCTGGTGGACCTGGCCCGGTCGCTGACGCCCGAGCAGGTCCGCGGCGAGCAGGCCCCGCCGGTCACGCTGCCCCCGGGCAGCCGCCTGCTCGCCGCGCACCGCGACCGCCTCAGCGCGCTGCCGCCCGCGGCCCGGTGGCTGACGCTGCTGGTGGCGGCGGACGAGGAACTCACCACCCACGAACTGGCCGACGCGGCGCGACGCTCCGCGACCGACCTGCGCGCACTGGACGCGGCCGTGGCGGCCGGGATCGTCCGCGTCGATGCGGACCGCGTACTCGTGAATGATCCTCTGCTGCGCCAGGTCGCCTATCACGACGCCGGGCTGGCCGACCGGCTCGCCGCCCATCGCGTACTCGCCGACGTCACCGCCGGCGGCGTCGACCGGCTGCGGCACCTGCTGCACCGGGCGGACGCGCCGGACGGGCGGGACACGCGGCCGGCGCGGCTGCTCGCGCGGGCGGCCAGGGCGGGGC
>NZ_BAAALT010000099.1:0-18520 GCF_039528515.1 Luedemannella flava | reverse complement strand
GGCGCCGCGGTCACCGGCGCGGCGCGGCACCCAGGCCAGCCGCGCGCCGGTCTCGTCCGCGAGCTTCGCGGCGGCGGTCAGCCCGCCCGGCGTCCCGGCCAGCCGCTCGCCCACGATGAGCAGGGCGTTTGCGCCGCTCAGCGCGGTGCGGACGGCGCCGTCGCCGGCGAGCAGGCCGGCCTCGCCGCCCGGCGCCGTCTGCAGGACGGTCGCGTGCAGCTTGGTGAAGCCGCGCGTGGCGAACGGCGCCACGGCGTACACCGGAAGCTTCTTCTTGGCGACGGCCTTGCGCAGGCGCAGGAAGAGGATCGGGCACTCCTCCTCGGGCTCCAGGCCCACGATCACGACGGCGGACGCCTTCTCGACGTCCGCGTAGGTGGTGTCCGTGGACCCGGCGACCGCGGCCGCCAGGAACTCGGCCTCCTCGCCGGCCTCGCCGACCGGGCGGGCCCGGAAGTCGATGTCGTTGGTGTGCAGCGCGGTCCGCGCGAACTTCGCGTACGCGTACGCGTCCTCGACCGTGAGCCGGCCGCCGGTCAGCACGCCGACCCCGTGCGCGTCGCCCGCGTCCGCGTCGCGGGCCGCGGCCAGGCCGGCCGCCGCCGCGCGCAGCGCCTCCGGCCAGCTGGCCGTGCGCAGCTCACCGGTCTTCGCGTCGCGGACCTGCGGGTGGACGAGCCGGTCGAACGCCGTGGCGTACTGGAAGCCCCAGCGGCCCTTGTCGCAGTTCCACTCCTCGTTCACCGCCGGGTCGTCGCCCGCGAGGCGGCGCATGACCTTGCCGCGGCGGTGGTCGGTGCGCTGCGCGCAGCCGGCCGAGCAGTGCTCACACACGCTCGGCGACGAGACCAGGTCGAACGGCCGCGCCCGGAACCGGTACTGCGTACCGGTCAGCGCGCCCACCGGGCAGATCTGCACGGTGTTGCCGGAGAAGTAGGAGTTGAACGGCGCGTCGCCGGCCTCCTCGGTGGGCAGGCCACCCTCCGGGCCGGTCATCGTGTCGTGCCGGAACACGCCGATCTGCTCGTTGGACGAGCGCTCCATCAGGTCGATGAACGTGTCGCCCGCGATCTCCTCGGAGAACCGGGTGCAGCGCTGGCACAGCACGCACCGCTCGCGGTCGAGCAGGACCTGCGTCGAGATCGGGAGCGGCTTCGGGTACTCCCGCTTGTTCTCGTAGAAGCGGGTGTCCGGCCGGCCGGTGGACATCGCCTGGTTCTGCAGCGGGCACTCGCCGCCCTTGTCGCACATGGGGCAGTCGAGCGGGTGGTTGATCAGGAGGAACTCCATGATCCCCGCCTGCGCCTTCTTGGCGACCTCGGAGGTGAGCTGCGTGCGCACCACCATGCCGTCGGCGACGGTCTGGGTACACGAGGCGACCGGCTTGCGCTGGCCCTCCACGTCGACCAGGCACTGGCGGCAGGCGCCGGCCGGGGCGAGCAGCGGGTGGTCGCAGAAGCGCGGGATCTCGATGCCCAGCTGCTCGGCGACCCGGATCAGCAGCGCGCCCTTGGGCGCCTCGACCTCGATGCCGTCGATGGTCAGCTTGACCGTGTCCGTGGCCTTGGCTACGTCGGAAGACATTAGTGCGCCCCCACCAGCTGCTTGGCCGACAGCACCGGGGCGGTGCGGCCCTCGATGTAGTTCAGGTAGTCCTGCTTGAAGTACTTCAGTGAGCTTGTAACGGGGCTGGTCGCGCCGTCGCCGAGGCCGCAGAACGAGCGGCCCAGCAGGTTGTCGCAGGTGTCCAGCAGGGTGTCCAGGTCGGCGTGGGTGCCCTCGCCGGAGAGGATCCGCCGGTACGTGCGGACCATCCAGTAGTTGCCCTCGCGGCACGGCGTGCACTTGCCGCACGACTCGTGGTGGTAGAACTCCAGCCACCGGTACGTCGCGTAGACCGGGCAGTCCTGGTCGGAGAAGATCTGCGTCGCCGTCGTGCCGAGGATCGACCCGGCCGCGGCCACCGACTCGAAGTCGAGCGGCACGTCCAGGTGCTCGGCCGTGAGCAGCGGCGTCGACGAGCCGCCCGGCGTCCAGAACTTCAGGTTGTGCCCGTCCTGCATGCCGCCGGCCAGCTCGATCAGCTCGCGCAGCGTGATGCCCAGCCCGCACTCGAACTGGCCCGGGTTCTTGATGCGACCGGACAGCGAGTAGATCATCGGGCCGGACGACTTCTCCGTGCCCATGGACTTCCACCAGTCCGCGCCGCCCAGCACGATGTAGGGCACGCTCGCGATGGTGCCGACGTTGTTGACCACCGTCGGGCAGGCGTAGAGGCCGTGCGTCGCCGGGAACGGCGGGCGCAGCCGGGGCTGGCCGCGGAAGCCCTCCAGCGAGTCCAGCAGCGCCGTCTCCTCGCCGCAGATGTAGGCGCCCGCGCCACTGTGGATCACCAGGTCGAGGTTGAACCCGGAGCCGAGGATGTCCTGGCCCAGGTACCCCTTCGCGTACGCCTCGTTGACCGCGTGGCGCAGCCGCCGCGCGGCGTGCACCGCCTCACCCCGGATGTAGACGTACGCCCGGTCGGAGCGGATCGCGTAGCAGGCGATGATGATGCCCTCGATGAGCGAGTGCGGGTCGTTCGCCATGAGCGGCAGGTCCTTGCAGGTCCCCGGCTCGCCCTCGTCGGCGTTGACCACCAGGTAGTGCGGCTTGCCGTCGTTCTGCGGGATGAACGCCCACTTCAGGCCCGTGGGGAAGCCCGCGCCGCCGCGCCCGCGCAGGCCCGAGTCCTTGATCAGCGCGATCAGGTCGTCCGGGTGCGCCTTGAGCGCCTTGCGCAGCGCGAGGTAGCCGTCGAGCTTCTCGTAGGTGTCCAGCCGCCAGGCCTCGGGCGACAACCACCTCTTCGTGAGTACGGGCGTGAGCTTACGGATCACGTCCTGCGAAGGGCTCATTTCGCGTCCTTAAGGTTCTGCGCCTGGGGCTGCGGCGCGTCGCCGGCGGGCTTCCGGTCGCTCGCCGGCTTGTTCGCGGCGGCACCGGCCGCCTCCGCGGCCTTCGCGTCGGACGCCGCCTTGGCGGCCTCGCGGTCGGCCTGGGTCGGGATCGGGGTGTTCGGGTCGAAGCCCGCCACCGAGATGCCGTGCTGCTCGGCCAGGCGCAGGCCACGCAGGCTCGCGTCGCCCTGCGCCGTGTCCGCGACCGCACCCTCGCGCTCGTCGGCGAAACCCGCGAGCTGCAGCGACATCTCCTTGAGCGTGCACAGCCGAGCGCCCCGGCTCGGCTGCGGTCGCTCGCCGGCCTTGAGCCGGTCGACGAGGTCGGTCGCGCCGTCGGGCGTCACGTTGTCGTAGAAGTCGTAGTTGACGGTCACCACCGGGCCGTAGTCGCAGGCCGCGAGGCACTCGGCGTGCTCCAGGGTGATCGTGCCCGACGCCTCGGTCTCGTCGTGGCCGACGCCGAGGTGCTCGGACAGCGTGTCGTAGACCTGCTGGCCGCCGAGCACGTTGCACATGGTGTTCGTGCACACGCTGACCAGGTAGTCACCGGTCGGCTTGCGCTTGTACATCGTGTAGAACGTGGCCACCGCGCTGACCTGCGCCCGCGTGATGTCGAGCGTCTCGGCGCAGAACGCGATGCCGGCGGGCGAGACGAAGCCCTCCTCCGCCTGCACCAGGTGCAGCAGCGGCAGCAGCGCGGAACGCTGCTTGCCCTCCGGGTACCGCGCGATGATCTGCTGCGCGCGGTCGACGGTCTCCTGACTGAAGGACATCAGCGATCACACCCACCCATGACGGGGTCCAGCGAGGCGCCGCCCGCGATGACGTCGGCGATCAGGCCGCCCTCCGCCATCGCCGGGATCGCCTGGAGGTTGATGAAGCTCGGCTCCCGGTAGTGCACCCGGTACGGCCGGGTGCCGCCGTCGGAGACCACGTGCGCGCCGAGCTCGCCGCGCGGCGCCTCGATCGGCACGTACACCTGGCCGGCCGGCACCCGGAAGCCCTCGGTGACCAGCTTGAAGTGGTGGATCAGGGACTCCATCGAGGTGCCCATGATCTTGGCGACGTGCTCCAGCGAGTTGCCGAGGCCGTCGGCGCCGATGGCCAGCTGCGCCGGCCACGCGATCTTCTTGTCCTCGACCATGATCGGACCCGGCTCGAGCCGGTCGAGCGCCTGCTCGACGATGCGCATGCTCTGCCGCATCTCCTCCATGCGCACCAGGTAGCGGCCCCACACGTCGCCGGTCTCGGCCGTCGCGACGTCGAAGTCGTAGTCCTCGTAACCGCAGTACGGCTGGGTCTTGCGCAGGTCCCAGGCGAGGCCGGCGCTGCGCAGCACCGGCCCCGTGATGCCCAGCGACAGGCAGCCGGGGATGTTCAGGTAGGCGACGCTCTGCGTGCGCTCCTGCCAGATCGTGTTGCCCGACAGCAGGCGCTCGTACTCGACGAGCTTCTTGGGCAGCAGCTTGAGGAAGTCGCGGGTCATCCGGACCGCCGTCTCCGGCAGGTCCTGGGCCAGGCCGCCCGGGCGGATGTAGGCCATGTTCATCCGCAGGCCGGAGGCGGCCTCGAAGATGTCCAGGATGTGCTCGCGCTCGCGGAAGCCGTACAACATCATGTTGATGGCGCCGAGCTCCATGGCGGTGGTGGCGATCCACACCAGGTGCGAGGAGATCCGGTTCAGCTCCATCATGAGCACGCGGATCGTGGTCGCCCGGTCCGGCACCTCGACGCCGAGCAGCTTCTCCACCGCCAGGCAGTACGCCGTCTCGTTGAAGATCGGCGAGAGGTAGTCCATCCGGGTGACGAACGTGGTGCCCTGCGTCCAGTTGCGGTACTCGAGGTTCTTCTCGATGCCGGTGTGCAGGTAGCCGACGACGGCCCGGGCCTCGGTGACGGTCTCGCCCTCGAGCTCGAGGATGAGGCGCAGCACGCCGTGCGTGGACGGGTGCTGCGGGCCCATGTTGACGACGATGCGCTCGTCGGTGAGCGGGTCGTGGCCCTTGACGACCTCGTCCCAGTCGCCACCGGTGACGGTGAAGACCTTGCCCTCGGTCGTCTCGCGGGCCTTGGCGTAGTCAGTAGTGCTCACTGGTACGACCTCCGCTCGTTGGGCGGCGGGATCTCCGCGCCCTTGTACTCGACCGGCACGCCACCCAGCGGGTAGTCCTTGCGCTGGGGGTGACCCTCCCAGTCGTCCGGCATGAGGATGCGGGTCAGGCCGGGGTGGCCGTCGAAGACCACCCCGAACATGTCGTAGGTCTCCCGCTCCTGCCAGTCGGCGGTCGGGTAGACGCTGGTCACGCTCGGCACGTGCGGGTCCTCGACGCCGACCGCGACCTCCAGCCGCACCCGGCGGCGGAACGTCAGCGAGGTCAGGTGGTAGGTCACGTGCAGCCGGCGCGCGTCGCCGAGGTAGTCCACCCCGGACACCGAGGAGCACAGCTCGAAGCGGAGCGCCTCGTCGTCGCGCATCACCTGGCAGACCTCGCGGATCCGCTCGGGCTTGATGTGCAGCGTGAGTTCGCCCCGGTCGACGACGACCTTCTCGATCGCGTCCTTAAAGGCCGGGTAGGCCTCCTCGAGTGCGTCCGTGACCTCGTCGAAGTAGCCGCCGTACGGCTTCGGCGAGTCGAGGATGACCGTGCGCCGGCGGACCAGGCCGCCGAAGCCGGTCGTGTCGCCGGAGCCCTGCACGCCGAACGCGCCGCGACCGGCCGGGCTGGCCGGCGGGTACTCGGCGGGGGCACCCGCGTGCGCGCCCTCGGGCGGCTGCGAGACGGGTACGTTTCCTGGGGTTGTCACTCGCCACCGCCGCGCGTGATGGTCGGCAGGGCGCCCCACCGGTCCTTCATCCAGTTCTCGATGCGCAACTGCTCCTCGCGGCCGTCCTGCGCGGCCTTGATCCACTGCGCCTTCTTCGCCTTGTCGTGGCGGTAGCTCGACGGCATCGAGCCCGGCGGCACGACCGGCGCGCCCTCCTGCTCCCGCTTCGCCTCGAGCTGCAGGCGGCGGCGGTCACCGAGGGGCTCGTACATGATCTTCTCGTGCAGCTTGAGGATCGCGTCGATGAGCATCTCGGGGCGCGGCGGGCAACCGGGCAGGTACATGTCGACCGGCACGATGTGGTCGACGCCCTGCACGATGGCGTAGTTGTTGAACATGCCGCCGCTGCTCGCGCAGACGCCCATGGAGATCACCCAGCGGGGCTCGGCCATCTGGTCGTAGATCTGGCGGACGACCGGCGCCATCTTCTGGCTCACCCGGCCCGCCACGATCATGAGGTCGGCCTGCCGGGGCGAGGCCCGGAAGACCTCCATCCCCCAACGGCCGAGGTCGTAGCGGGGCGCGCCGGCCGCCATCATCTCGATGGCACAGCACGCCAGGCCGAACGTCGCACCCCAGAAGCTGGTCTTGCGCGTCCAGTTGACCAGCTTCTCGACGCTGGTCAGCAGGACGCCGCTGGGGAGCTTCTCTTCAAGACCCATTGCCCTAGTCCCAATCCAGTCCGCCGCGCCGCCACACGTAGGCGTACGCGATGAACACGGTCGCGATGAAAAGCGCCATCTCCACGAACGCGAAAAGGCCGAGGTTGTTGAACTCCACGGCCCACGGGTACAGGAAGATGATTTCGATGTCGAAGATGATGAAGAGCATCGCGGTGAGGTAGAACTTGATCGGGAAGCGGTTGCCCCCGATCGGCTGCGGCGTGGGTTCGATCCCACACTCGTACGCCTCAAGCTTTGCCTTGTTGTAGCGCCGGGGTCCGATGAGCGGCGCGGCGGCGACCGAGAAGAGCGCGAACGCCGCGGCGAGCGCGAAGAGCCCCGCGATGGGTATGTAGGCCGAGAGCGACATGGTCTCTACCTGCTCCGTCCTTCCCGATCTTGATGGTTCTACCGATCCTGCCGCATGAGCTGGGCAGGCCGAGCACCAAATCACACTATTCGTAACTTAGCGGGCACCATTGCCCGGGGTAGCGCGCCACCTCAGACCGCGGGAACCGCCTTGGTCAGGGCATTGATGATCCGGTCCGAGGCGTCGCCGCCGCGCGGGTCGGTGAGGTTGGCCAGAAGCTTGAGAACGAATCGCATCAGCACGGGGTGCGGCATGCCGTGCTTGGTGGCGAACTGCATGAGCGACGGCTTGCCGATGATCTTCACGAACCAGCCGCCGAGGCGGTAGTACCCGCCGTAGGACTGCTTAAGCGCCTGCGGGTAGTACTGGAACATCCGTTCCTGGCGGTCCGCCGGCATGGCCAGGCCCTGCACCGCGATCTCCGCGGCCAGCGCGCCCGACTCCATCGCGTACGCGATGCCCTCGCCGTTGAACGGGTTGACCATGCCGCCCGCGTCGCCGACCAGCATCACGCCCCGGTCGTAGTGCGGCACCCGGTTGAAGCCCATCGGCAGCGCCGCGCCCTGGGTCTGCCCCTCGGCGTTGGCCTCCCGGAAGCCCCACTCCTCGGGCGTGTTGTCCAGCCAGTCGGTGAGCATGTGGCGGTAGTTCGTCCTGCCCCACGCGTCGGACGAGTTCAGGATGCCGAGGCCCACGTTGACCCGGCCGTCACCCATCCCGAAGATCCAGCCGTACCCGGGCAGCAGGTCGTCGCCGCTCTCCTTGGAGCGCAGCTCCAACCAGGACTCGAGGTAGTCGTCGGTGTGCCGCGGGCTGCGGTAGTAACGCCGCACCGCGACGCCCAGCGGCCGGTCCTCGCGCTTGGCGATGCCCAGCGCCAGGGCCAGCCGCGCCGACACCCCGTCCGCCGCGATGACCAGCGGCGCCCGGAACTCCAGCGGCTGCTTGTCCTTCGTGGTCGCCGTCACGCCGACGACCCGGCCGGTGCGCTCGTCGAGCACCGGCCCGTTCACGTTCACGCTGGTCTTCAGGCGCGCGCCGGCCTCCACCGCGCGCTTGGCCAGGATCTCGTCAAAATCCATCCGGGTACGGGTGAGGCCGTAGTCCGGGAAGCTCGCGAGCTGGGGCCAGTCCAGCTCCAGACGCACGCCGCCGCCGATGACGCGCAGGCCCTTGTTGCGCTGCCAGCCCGGCCCGTCGGTCGGCACGCCCATGGCGATGAGCTGCTTGACCGCGCGCGGGGTGAGCCCGTCGCCGCAGACCTTCTCCCGTGGAAATTCCGTCTTCTCCAGCAGGAGCACGTCGACGCCGTGCTTGGCGAGATAGTAGGCCGCGGCGGAGCCGGCGGGCCCGGCACCGACGACGATAACGTCAGCAGCTTCGCTGCTCACGTTGGTCCCGGTCACCGGTCACCTCCTCGCGTCGGTCCTGCCTCGCGAATGCCGCTCGTGAAACTCTTCACAAGCGCCATCGGGCAGAGTCTAGAACCGGTCACCCCACCCCGCTTTCTTAGGTGAACCTAACTTGGTTACACCCACCCACCAGCACCGCTACACCGCCCGGGATTCATTATTTGGTCTGATTTGCACCAGCGCCGGTCGTCCACCCGGGACGCGCCGATGGCACGCCGTCGGCCGCTTCCCAACGGAGATCACCGTCTCCTGTGCATTCGGGTGGCCACTCACGACACTCTGTGGTCTAGATCGCCGTCTCCTGTGCACACGGGCAGCGCCGCCCTTGGAAGATCGCGGCCTGCGGTACAAACGTGGAGTCGACCGCCCGGAAGATCACGGTCTCCTGTGCAGGAACGTAGCCCAGCCCCACCCTCGTACAGGAAACGGCGATCATCCGCCGTCAACCAGCGCCCGCACCGTCCGCACGACGTGGTCCGGGCGCTGGGACAGGTCGCGCCAGGTGAAACGCAGCACCGTCCAGCCCGCCGCGACCAGCCGGTTCTGTCGGGACCGGTCGCGCTCGAAGGCCGCCCGCGCCGAGTGGTACGCCCACCCGTCGATCTCGACGACGACCTTCGCCTCTGAGAACACCAGGTCACCCACGCCGATCAGGCCGAACTCGTCGTGCATCCCGACGTTCGCCGCCCAGCCTCCGATCCGCGCGTCACGCAGCAACGCCACGGCCCGCCGCTCGGCCTCCGATCGCGCACCTGAGCCGAGCATCCCGATCAACCGCACCAGGCGCGGCGTGCCGACCCGCCCGACCCGGTCCCTGACCCTGCCGCACAGCTCCTCGAAGCTGATCCGCCGCTCGCGCAGCACCCTGTCGAGCAGGTCGAGGGATGCCGCGTCGGGCAGCAACCGGGCGCAGTCGATGATGGTCCGCCCGAGCGAGGTGAGCGGCAGCCCGTCCCGCACCCGCCGATCGGAGCGGGGCACCGGATCCCGGATCAGCACGAGCTGCTGGACCCTCGGGTGGCAGCCTTCCGCGACCGCGAGGCAGGGCCGCGCGTCGGGCACCCGCAGGCCCCATCGCCGCGCCGCGGACGGGCCGGCCAGCAGATTGCCCACCGCCAGCAACGCGGCACGGTCGCGCACCTCGGGCGTCAGCACCACGCCGGGCAGCGCCAGCACCTGCCCGAGGACCGGCCGCCAGGCACCACCCCGTATCCGATGCCGGACCTGGAACGCCGAGAACCCACAGGTCCGGGCCTGCGCACGGGTGAAGAGGCCGTCCTGGGCGCCGGCAAGGCGGCATAGCGAAGCGTCGTCCATGCCGTCCGAGCGTGGCGGACGGAACGACTGTCCCCACGTTTATCCACAGACAGGATCTAGTTATCCACAGGTTTGTTCCCCATGTGCAGAGGTCTGTCCACAGACTCACCGGGAATCCCGGTGCCGGTCAGTCCTCCGCGCGGGTCGCCCGGTGGAGGGAGACGATGCCGCCCGTCAGGTTGCGCCAGCCGACCGACGTCCATCCCGACGAGGCCATGAGCGCGGCGAGGCCTGCCTGGTCGGGCCAGGCGCGGATGGACTCGGCGAGGTAGACGTACGCGTCCGGGTTGGAGGAGACGCGCCGGGCCACGGACGGCAGGGCCCGCATCAGGTACGACAGGTAGACCGTGCGGAACGGCGCGAACGTCGGGTGGCTGAACTCGCACACCACGATCCGTCCGCCGGGCCGGGTGACGCGGGCGAGCTCGCGCAGCCCGCCGGCCGTGTCGACGATGTTGCGGAGGCCGAACGAGATCGTCACCGCGTCGAAGGTCGCGTCGGCGAACGGCAGCGCGAGGGCGTCGCCGGCGAGCAGCGGCACGTCGGGCCGGCGCCGGCGACCGGCGCGCAGCATGCCCAGGGACAGGTCGGCGCCGATGACGGTGGCGCCGGAGCGGGCCAGCTCCTCGGTGGAGACCCCGGTGCCGGCGGCCAGGTCCAGACAGAGCTCGCCCGCGGAGAGGTCGAGGGCCTGCCGGGTGTGCGTGCGCCAGGACCGGTCGCGCCCGAACGACAGGATCGTGTTGGTGCGGTCGTACCGCTCAGCGACGCCGTCGAACATCTCGGCGACCTCGTGCGGCTGCTTATCCAGACTGGCCCGGCTCACGGCATCACTGTGCCAGACGTCCGTGCGGGCCGGTCACCGACCGGCCCGCACGGTCCGCGTCGCTCAGACCCGGCGGGTACGTCGCGACCGCGAGGCGGCCACCAGCGCCACGCCGAGGACCAGCGCCGCGGCGCCGGCCAGGGCGACGCCGCCACCGTTCCAGCCGGTGTCGGCCAGCGTGTCCTCGTCGGGAGTGCTCGGCACCGGCGCGTGCGCCACCGGCTTGAAGATGACGATGTCGGCCGCGTTGTTGCCGAGTGTCACGTCGCCGGACGCGCCGCCGTAGTACTCGACGGTGACCTTTCCGGGCTTGCCGCCGGGGCCGACGACCTTGAAGACCAGCGAGAACCTCATGGTGACGCCGACCTGGATCTCGCTCTCGAAGCCGCAGTCCACCTTCGTGGCCTGCGTCCACGGCCTGCCGGCGCCCAGGGACGCGTCGAAGCAGAACGGGCCGCCGGCCTGCGGCGGGAGGACAACGGTGCCCTCGGGCGCGGTGACGTGGAACACGGCGCCGCCGGCGGCCGGCCCCTTGTTCGTGATGGTGAACGGCACGGCGACGGTGTCGGCCGACCGCTCCGTGGGCGCGCCGACGGTCACCGCGATGTCGGCCGTGTTCTTGGCGATCTTCACGGCGAACGTCGCGGCATTGTCGCCCGGGTCCGACTCCATGAGCTCCAGCTGCTGGACGGTCGGCCGGCCCACCCGGACGCCCGCGCCGCGGGGCACCCCGCGCAGCATGTGCGACTCGTCCGGCTCCAGCTCGTCGTTCATGCCCGCGCCGGCGACCACGCCGGTGACCTTGACCGGGCCGGGCGCGTCCTTCGCCACCCGCACCCGCATGGGCTGCTCGAGCCCGAAGGCCTCGTCCGGCAGCACCGTCACGTCGGGACGCTCGCAGGTGGCCAGGTTGTTGCCGGCGTTGTAGGTGCAGCCGGGGAGCTTGTCGGCGAACGTCACCCACTGGGGCAGGCTCACCGCGTACCGGACGCCCTCGGCGTTCTCGCTGCCGGCGTTGCCCAGGAACCACAGCACCATGCCGGTGCCGCCCGGCTCCACCACGAACGGGTCGGCCGCCGGGTCACTGAGGTCAGGCTCCTCGCTCATCGCGTCGAGGGCGAACGCGACCAGGTCGTACCCGGCCGGAACGGCCTCGACCTCGACGGTCTGCGTGTTGTTCGCCAGGTCGGGGTCGGGCGTGCCGGACGTCACGGTCACGGTGAAGGACCCGGCCGGGCCCTGCTGCTTGGGCGTGGCCGCGCCGAACACCCCGAGGAGGTTGCCGCCCTCGTCGACGCCCAGCGGGCCGACCTCGCAGACCATCGTGGTCGGGGTCGACGCCGCGCAGAAGTCCTCGTCGAACTCCAGCTCCAGCACCGAGGTGTCGATGCCGGCCGTGTCCACGGTGACGGTCGCGTCCAGCACGACCGCCGGGCCGCGGTTGCGGACGGCCACGCCGAAGGGCTTGAGCGTGGTTCCCTCGACGACCTTCGAACCGGTGACCTTGACCGAGAGGTCGGCCTTTGCCGTCGCGGCGGCGGCCGGCGGGCCGGGGAAGGCGAGGGTGGTGGCGGCGACGGCCGTGGCGAGGACTCCCAGCCGCGTGCCGCGGCGCAGGGACAAGCGCATGGTGGTACCCCGTGGTTGTGCTGGTGGTGGCGCGGCGACCCTACCCGCGCCCATCAGCCCCGACGAAGGCCCGGCGCGAACCTTGCGCAAGCCTTGACACGGCGAAGGCTCCCGACGGACCGGGAGGTCGCCGTCGGGAGCCTTCGGGTGTGCCGATGTTGGTCAGGCCGTCGTGCGCGACCGCCGCACGCGTCCGATCACGAGGAGCGCGGCGCCGGCCACGAGGAGCAGGACGCCGCCGGTGATGAGGAGGGTCAGCGACGAGCCCGTGGTGGGCAGGTCACCGCCGGCGGACCCGGTGGTCGCGGGCGCGGTCGGCTTGGCCGTCGACGCCGGGGCGGAGGTGCCCTTTGTGCCGGTGATGGCGAAGGTTGCCGTGTCGTTGGCCGCGTTCGGGTCGGCGTAGCCCTTCACGATGATCGAGCCCTCCCCCGTACCCGCCTTTTTGATCTTGAAGGCGACCTTGACGGTGAACGTCCTGCCGACGGGCGCGATGTCATCAAGGCTGCAGAAGAGCTTGCCCGTCTCGCCCCACGGGTCGTACGGCTCCTGCATGTCGTCCGGGTTCTCCGGCATGCAGTACGGGCGCGGACCCGGCCCGCCGTCGACGATCACCGTGCCGGCCGGCGCGGTGATCGTGAAGTTGACGTAGTCCTCGGCGGGGCCCTTGTTCGTGAGGGTGAACGTCACGAGGACCTTCTGGCCGACCGCGCCGGACGCCGGGCCACTCGCGGTCACCGCGAAGTCCGAGGTGTTCCTGCCCACGTGCACGTCGAACGCGGCCTCGTTGTCGAGGTTGTCGCCGTCGACCAGCGCCTGCTGCGTAGCCGTCGCCGGGCGCACCGTGAACGCCGCGCGCTTGCTGGGCGCGCCGGCCGCGTACCTGGTCGTGTCGATCAGCGCGGCACCGCCCACGCGTCCCTGGTACACGTGCGGCCCGCGCGCGGAGGTGCTGACCTTGACCTTCAACGGCTCCGCGAGCTCGATCGCCTCGTCCGGACCGAGCTCCACCTCTGGGTCCTCGCACCAGATGATGTAGTTGCCGAACTGGGACGACTGGTAGGTGCAGCCCGGAATCTCATCGACGAACGTGACGTAGCGTTCCACCGAGGCCCACAACCGGATGCCCTTGATGGCCGTGTCGCCCGTGTTGTACAGAGCGAACCGCAACTCGCCGGTGCCGCCCGGGGCGATCGGCCCACCGTCGGGACCGACCACGTCCGCGGCGACCGCGCCCAGGTCGTACGTGCTGGGCACGACGCTGACCTGCTGGGTGAAGACGGCGGGGTTGAGCAGCTCGTCGGTGGCGGTGAGCGACAGTGTGAACGAGCCGGCCGGGCCGACCTTGTGCGTCGCGTTCACCGCGAGCGCGATGAACGACAGCCGGTCGCCGTCGGGGACGGTGCCGATCGGGCAGGTCACCACGCCCGTCGTCACCGTCGTGCACGCGTTGCCCAGCACCGACGTCGGCAGCGCGAAGTCGATCACCTTCGGGTCGAGCTTGCGGGCATCAATCTTGAGCACGACGCCGTGCGTGTCGCTGCCGATGCTGTGGATCTGACCCGTGAACGGCTTGTACGCGGTGCCCTGCACGACATCCTTGCCGTGCACCCTGACGGAAATCCAGGACTTCTCGGCAGCCTGCACGGCTGGGGCGGCGGCGATGAGCGTCGCGCAGCCGACGGCCAGGGCGAGGCCGAGGCGCGCGAAAGCACGGACGAGCGAGGTACGCATGAGGTTCCCCGAGGAGTTCAGCTGAGAGGTGGAAAGCGCACCCTACAAGCCGAACTGATCATGCGCGACCCCGTTGACGATCAGTTAGCGTCCACTAACGGCAGGTTGAGGCGGGTGCCGGCGCCGCCGCCGGGCAGCGCGATCGAGGAGAAGTGCGACACGACGCGCTCGTCGGTCGGGTCATCGGCCGGGGTGCGGTGTACGGCGAGGTGCGCGTACCACGTGTCGCGCTGGGCGGGGATCCGGTCGGCCGTGCGGATCATCGAGATGAGTTCGTGCAGGTTGGACCGGTGCCGGGCGCCCGCCGAGGAGATGACGTTCTCCTCCAGCATGATCGAGCCGAGGTCGTCGACGCCCATGTGCAGGGCGAGCTGGCCGACGTCCTTGCCGGTGGTGAGCCACGAGGCCTGCAGGTGCGCGACGTTGTCGAAGAACAGCCGCGCGACCGCGACGAGGCGCAGGTACTCCAGCGAGGTGGCCTGCGTGCGGCCCTTGAGGTGGTTGTTCTCGGGCTGGTACGTCCAGGGGATGAAGGACCGGAAGCCGCCGGTCGAAGCGTCCCGCGACGAGACCGGCGTCGGGACGAAGCCGCGCGACACGGCCAGGTCCTGCACGTCGCGGACCATGCGCAGGTGCTCGATGCGCTCGGCCGCGGTCTCGCCGGTGCCCATCATCATGGTGGCCGTCGAGTCGATGCCCTGGGCGTGCGCGGCGGCCATGACCTCGAGCCAGCGCTCGCCGGACTCCTTGAGCGGCGCCAGCGCCCTACGGGGACGCGACGGCAGCATCTCCGCGCCGGCGCCGGCGATGGAGTCGAGCCCGGCAGCCTTGATCCGCGCGATGGCCTCATCAATGGACACGTCCGAGACCTTGGCCATGTGCATGATCTCGCTGGGCCCGATGGAGTGGATGACCAGGTCGGGGAACGCGGCCTTCACGCCGGAGAACAGCGACTCGTAGTACTCCACGCCGTACTCCGGGTGGTGGCCGCCCTGGAGCATGACCTGCGTGGCGCCGAGCTCGACGGCCTCCGCGCACCGGCGCAGGATCTCGTCCATGCCGTGCGACCAGCCCTCGCGGTGCTTCGGCGCGCGGTAGAACGCGCAGAACCGGCACGCGGTCACGCACACGTTCGTGTAGTTGATGTTGCGGTCGATGATGTAGGTGACGATGCCCTCGGGGTGCCACCGCCGGCGCACCACGTCGGCCGCCTCGCCGAGCGCGTGCAGCGGCGCCTCGGTGTAGAGCAGCAGCGCCTCCTCGGGGGAGATACGTCCCCCGTCGGCACCGCGCCGCAGGATCGAGTCGATGTCGCCGTTCGTCGTCACGGATCCGAGAGTACGTGGTGCCGTGCTGCGGGCGCAGTGGCGCCCGCCGCGACCTCCCGGTCAGACGTCCTCGACCGCCGGCGCCGGACCGCCGCCCGCGTACGCGAGGCGCTGCTCCGCCCGCTCGCCGCGCCGGGCCACGGGCACCTGCGCGCCGGCCTGCGCCAGGCCGAACAGCGGCATGTTGCCGTAGAAGGTCTCGTAGCCGCCGGCCTTCACCGTGAAGGTCTCGTGCCAGATGCCCACGTCGCCGCCGGTGCCGATGGCCCTGTTGAACGCCTTCCACGCGCCCCGGTGCGTGTACTTCGGGTCGCGGGCGAACCTCATCAGGTCCTCGGTGCTGCGCCAGTACTGCACGAGGATGGTGGTGCGGCCGAACCAGCCCTGCTGGCCGAGCATGCCGATCCCCGGGTCGGCGAGCTGCGCCCGCTGCATGGCGGGCATGGCCAGCGCGACCGGGAGCCACTTGTGGATCTTCCAGAGCTTGTTGATGCGCATGCCGATGAGGAAGACCACGAAGTCGCCCTCGATCTCGGCGGTGTAGCGACCCGGATGCACCTTCGCCATGGCGTACTCTCCTAGATAGTTTTACTATCCGTTAGCGGATAGCTCTACTATCCACCCGATCGACCGAAGGCGCAACCCACATGCGCATCGCTGAACTGAGCGCCCAGAGCGGCACGAGCATCCCGACGATCAAGTACTACCTGCGCGAGGGCCTGCTCCCACCCGGCGCCGCGACCGGCCGCAACCAGGCCGACTATGGCGAGGAACACGTGCGCCGGCTGCGCCTCGTCCGGGCCCTGATCGACGTCGGCGGCGTGCCCGTCGCGACCGTCCGCGAGGTGCTCGCCGCTGTCGACGAACCCGACCTGCCGTCGCACAAGCTGCTCGGCGTCGCGCACTGCCTGGTCCCGGCGTCGACCCGGCGCGATCCCGACGACCCCGCGTGGCGCGCCGCCCGCGCCGAGGTGGACGCCATCGTCGCGGAACGCGGCTGGTGGGTGCACGAGGAGGCGCCCGCGCGCGACGCGGCCGCGGACGCGATCGCCGCGCTGCGCGCCCTCGGCCAGGACGACCTGCTCGCCAACCTTCCCGTGTGGACCGACGCGGCCGAGAGGGTCGCCGCCGCCGAGGTCACCACCGTCATCGCGCGCGGCGGCCCCGCCGACATGGTGGAGGCCGTCGTCACCGGGACGGTCCTGGGCGAGGCCGTGCTCAACGCGCTGCGCCGCCTCGCCCAGGAGGCGACCTCGGCGCGACTGTTGGGCGCGACCCCGGATTAGTGTCGGGGTCATGGCTGATCTCACCTACCGCCGGCTCGGCGCGTCCGGGCTCGTCGTCTCCGCCGTCGGCCTCGGCTGCAACCGCTTCGGCCGCAAGCTCGACCAGGCCGGCGCGACCGCCGTGGTCGCCGCCGCGATCGAGGCCGGCATCACGCTGTTCGACACCGCCGACATCTACGGCGGCCCGCCGGGCAGCTCCGAGGAGCAGCTCGGCATCGCGCTGGAGGCCCTCGGCCGCCGCGACGACGTGATCATCGCCACCAAGTTCGGCCACGGGAACTACACCCACTTCCCCGGGGCGGAGCACGGTGGCCTGGGCGGGCGCCGCTACATCCGGCGCGCCGTGGAGGCGTCCCTGCGCCGGCTGCGCACCGACTACCTCGACCTCTACCAGCTGCACACCCCCGACCCGGCCACCCCGATCGAGGAGACCCTCGCCGCGCTGACCGAGCTGGTCACCGAGGGCAAGGTCCGCTACCTGGGCAGCTCGAACTTCGCCGGCTGGCAGATCGCCGACGCCGCGTGGACCGCGCGCGCCGGTCACCTCACCCCGTTCATCAGCGCCCAGAACGAGTACTCGCTGCTCCGCCGCGACGCCGAGGACGAGGTGCTGCCGGCCGCCGAGCGCTTCGGCGTCGGCTTCCTGCCGTTCTTCCCGCTGGCCAGCGGCCTGCTCTCCGGAAAGTACCGGCGCGGCGAGGCCCCGCCCGAGGGGACCCGGATGTCCGAGGACGCCTGGGCTTCGTGGTTCGCCGACGCGCCGTGGGACACGATCGAAAAACTCGACGGGTACGCCCGACAGCGCGGCGTGACGCTGCTCAGCGTGGCCATCGGCGGCCTGCTGGGGCGGCCGTCGGTCGCGTCCGTCATCGCCGGCGCCACGTCGCCCGGGCAGGTCCGCGCGAACGCGGCCGCCGGGGCCTGGCTGCCGAGCGCCGAAGATTACGCGGAGCTGCGGGAGGTGCTTCAGCCGAGCAGCCGCTCCGCCCAGTAGAGCTGGCCGCGCGGCCCGATGAGCACCAGGGCGACGAGCACGTCGTCCGCGGTGAGCTGGGTGATCTCGGGCCGGAACTGCGCCACGAACGTGACCGGGCCGGGCGCGTCGGCAGGAGCGAGGATCGCGTCGCCGGGCGCGGTCAGCGCGGTCTCGGCCTGCCCGCCCCGCACGGCGGACAGCCAGTCGTACTCGTGGCCCACCGCGTCCAGCCTGCCGTCCCAGCCCTGGCCGACCCGCGCACCGGCCCCGAACAGGGTGGGGGCCACCGCGTTCGTCGGCTTGTGGATGACGAGGACGGCAAGCTGACCGTCGTCCGACGCGCCGTCCGGCACCGTCCAGGTGACCTGACCGACGATGAGCTGCCGACCGGGTTCGACCGCAAGGAACACCTTCTCCGCCTCGGCGCCGCCCAGCCGCCGCAGCGCGGCGAGCTCCGTCTCGGCGGTGACCACCTCGACGGTCGCCCTCGCCGCCATGGCCTGCGGCCCGTACGGCGGGCGGACCAGCCACCACCACAGCGCGCCCGCGACGAGCGCGAGCGCCACGACGACGGCGACGAGCGTCGTCACCACCCGCCAGCGGGGCGGGCCCTCGGTCTCGAGGTCGTCGTCGGTGGCGATCCCTGCGGCTGACACGGCGACAAGTTCACCACCGCTTCACCGACGACGCCAATCGTCAGGCCAACGGGATCGTGACGAGCGCCGGCGACGTCGGCCCCGCGGACCCGCCGGCGGGCTCCACCGTGACCCCGAACTCGTCGGCGTCGCCGAGGTCCGGCACCAGGGCCATGCCGGCGGCCTGGCCGGGCAGCATCACCCCGGCTGACGTCGCCTCCGTCCCGCCCCGCATCAGCCACAGCTGGTAGACCCGGCCCTCGGGCGGGGTCGGCAGGTCCGACATGACGACGACGGCCGACGAGCGGCTCGGCGACTCGGCGAACGTCACCCGACCGCCGGCCACGGGCACCGACCGTACCCGCAGGTCCGCCGCGGTCAGCACGTCGTTCATGCGCGCCTGTTCGGCGGCCAGGGCGTCCGCCCGCGCGCGCTCGTCGCGTACCCGCTGGTCCGTCACAACCCACGTGGTCGTCGCCGCGGCGATGGCGACGACCACCGCGGCGCTCGCGAGCGCCGCCCAGCGTCGCCAGCGGGCGGCGGCCGACGCGCCGTCCGGACGCGCGCCGCGGGCCTG